>CAYQDT010000470.1:0-4217 GCA_964416225.1 uncultured bacterium | reverse complement strand
CACGACTGGAACCACGGCGGCAGTCCGAGCAGGAACGGGTTCGCGCTCACCGCCGCGCCCGGGCACGCATGCTTGATGGCCGAGCGGGCCGCCGCATGGGCACGAAAGAGGGTGCGGATCAGCCGGGCAACCGCCTCGACCTGTTCCTCGGCGCTCGCCTCCCCCATACCGGGAGGCATCTTGTAGTTCCGCTGCCACCAGAGCTTCACGTAGCCGAAGGGGAGCAGGGTCGGCTCGTTGATGGTGATCCAGTAACGGACGGAGGCGCCGAGGCGACGCGCGCATTCCCCGGCATAGGCGCCCAGCCACTCCGGGAACCGCTCGTCCAACATCCCGCCCCGGTTGTGGACGTGCAGGGGCCACGTGAAGTGGTGGAGGGTGACCACCGGCTCCATCCCGGCGGAGCGCACCGCCTCGATGACCTGCCGATAATGCTGGAAGGCCTCTTCGTTCCACTGGCCGGGCTCCGGTTCGACCCGCGCCCACGCGATCGAGAGCCGGAAGGCGGTGCAGCCGAGGCCGCGCGCCAGCTCGATGTCCTCCGCGTAGCGGTTCCAGAAATCGGTGGCCCGGCCGCGCGGCGTCAGTCCGGCCTCTCGCTCCCAGATGTCGAACAGGTCCGGGAACCGCTCGTCGTACGCCTCGCACTGGTGATCGGCCGTGGCCACGCCGAACAGGAACCCTTCCGGCAGCGGGGGATCGAGCGGACCGGGGTTGCCTTGATGCATGGGAGCGGCGCGGAACGTGCGGCTGCGCTGCCCGCCCGGGGGATGGACGCAGCCAGCAACGGCGATGTCGATTGGTTGCCGGTTGGCCGGCCGGGCCGGATGTTCCTGCCTGCCCGGCAGTAGCCGCGTGCCCGGCGACGCGGACGGCGCGGGGTGCTCGTCCCAACAAGAACTCCGCAACAGGCGCGCTTCCGGCGGTGTCCCACTTTCGGTGTGCCCCGGGCCGACCGGGGCGCGCCGCGGCGGATGAGGTGATGATGTTTCGCAGGAGTGTCACAACGGGCGTGAGTCTCGGCCTCGGGCTACTCACGTGGATGGGCGCAGCAGGGGGCTCCGGGTCCGCGGCGGCGGGGGAGCCGTCGCCGCGCCGTGAGCGGCTGGCGGGGGAGGCACGCGCCATCCTTGCCCATCGCTGCAACTCATGTCACGGAGAGCATTCCCAGTCCGGCGGTCTGCGGCTGGACACGCACGCCGGGCTGGAGCACGGAGGGGCGCACGGCTCCCCGATCCGCGCGGATCATGCGGACCGCAGCCTCCTGCTCGAGTGCGTCCGCTACACGGGGCAGCTCCGGATGCCGCCCTCCGGAAAGCTCCCGGAGCCCGAGCTGGCCGTGCTCACGGAATGGGTTCGAGCCGGCGCCCCCTGGCCGGCAAACGGCGACGCTCCCGGCGCCGGGCACTGGGCGTTCGCACCCGTGAAGCGTCCGGCGCTGCCCCCCGTGCGCTGGTCCGGCTGGGTGAAGAACCCGATCGACCGCTTTGTCCTGGCAGGGCTCGAGAGTCACGCCTGGAAGCCAAGCCCGTACGCGGATCGCCGCACGCTGATCCGGCGGGTGGCGCTGGACCTCACGGGTCTCCCGCCGACGCCCGAGGAGGCCGACGCCTTCGCCGCCGACCGCGCGCCGGATGCCTATACGAAGATCGTCGACCGCTACCTGGCGTCGCCGCACTTCGGCGAGCGCATGGCGCTCCACTGGCTGGACCTGGCGCGCTACGCGGACTCCGACGGCTATCACGATGATACGACCCGCCTGATGTGGAAATATCGGGACTACGTGATCCAGTCGTTCAACCGGAACAAGCCGTTCGACCGGTTCACGGTGGAGCAGCTCGCCGGCGACCTCCTGCCGAACGCCACGACGGAGCAAAAGATCGGCAGCGCGTTCAACCGGCTGGGGCCGACGAGCTCCGAAGGCGGCGCAATTCCGGAGGAGTACCTCGCCAAGTATGCCGTCGATCGCGTCAACACGACCGGGAACGTCTGGCTCGGGCTGACCGTCCAGTGCGCCGAGTGCCACGATCACAAGTACGATCCGATCAGCGCGAAGGAGTTCTACCAGCTCTTCGCCTTCTTCGATCAAGTACCGGAGCCGGCGCTGTACCGGGGAACCGACGCACCACCGACGCTGCTGGCGCCGAGCCCGGACGAGCAGAGCCGGTTGGACCAGCTCGCGCAGAGGATCACGGCCGCGGAAGCCGATGCCCGGCTGCGTCCCGGGGCCGCCGATCCCAAAGCGGAAGCCGCACGTGTGGTGGAGGCCGGGAAAAAGCTCGCCGCGCTCAAGACGCAGCGGGCCGAGGTGGAGCGGGATGCCCGGATCCGGATCATGGCGGACGCTCCGGAGCGTCGCCCGACGTACGTCCTGCTGCGCGGCGACTACCGCAGCCACGGCCCGGAAGTTCAGCCCGCCATCCCGGCGGCGCTCGGCCTTCCGCCCGCGACCTCACGTGCGACCCGGCTGACGCTGGCGCAGTGGATGGTGGACCCACGCAACCCGCTCACGGCCCGGGTGACCGTCAACCGCTTCTGGCAGCTCCTCTTCGGGCGCGGCCTGGTGAAGAGCGCGGACGATTTCGGCGCGCGGGGCGATCGTCCCAGCCACCCGGAGCTGCTGGACTGGCTGGCGAGCGAGTTCACGGGCTCCGGGTGGGACGTGAAGCACATGCTGCGCCTGATGGTCACGAGCGCCACCTATCAGCAGGCGTCGCGCGTCTCGCCGGAGTGGCTGGCCCGGGACCCGGAGAATGAGTATCTGGCGCGGGGACCCCGTTTCCGACTGCAGGCGGAGCTGATCCGGGACAATGCCCTGGCGATCAGCGGGCTCCTGGACCGGGAGCGTCCCGTGGGTGGGCCGAGCGTGAAACCGTACCAGCCGGGCGATCTCTGGCGGGAGCTCTCCGCGGGCGATCAAGAGGCGAAGTCGTACGTCCAGGACCATGGACCGGACCTCTACCGCCGGGGTCTGTACACCTTCTGGAAGCGCTCCATCCTCTACCCCTCCTTCGCGGTCTTCGATGCTCCGAAGCGGGAGGTGTGTACGATCCGCCGGCCGGTGACGAACACGCCGCTCCAGGCGTTCGTCACGCTGAATGATCCCACTTATATGGAGGCCGCGCGGGTGTTCGCGCAGCGGGTGCTGCAGTCCGGCGGCGCGACGGTGGACTCCCGCCTGAACCAGGCGCTGCGGCTCGCGCTGGGAAGGGGATCCACCCCCGGCGAGCGCCGGGTCCTCGAGGCGCTCTACGCGGACGCGCTCCGGCAGTACCGGGCGAGCCCCGCGGACGCGACGAAGCTGGTGTCCGTCGGCGAATCGCCTCGGCCGGCGGGGCTGGATCCGGCGGAGCACGCCGCCTGGACCTGCGTGTGCAACGCGATCCTGAACCTGGACGAGACTCTCAACAAAGAGTGACCGGCTGCGGGCGTGTGCCCAGCCGTGCGACTCCCACCCTCCGCAGATCGGATTTCCTGATGGACCCACAGCTCCTCGAACAATGGCTCACCCGGCGGCAGTTCCTCGGCCGCGGCGCGACCGGGCTCGGCACGCTGGCCCTGGCGGCGCTGCTCAATGAAGCCGGGAGTGCCGCGCCGGCCCAGGCGGCGCCCGGACTGGGCGCGCTCAAATCCCTTCCGTTTCCGCCCCGGGCAAAGCGGGTCATCTACCTGTTCCAGTCCGGCGGCCCTTCCCAGCTCGATCTTTTCGATCCGAAGCCGAAGCTGAAGGCGCACTTCGGCATGGACCTGCCCCCGTCCGTGCGGATGGGTCAGCGCATCACCGGCATGACCTCCGGACAGAAGACGCTCCCGGTGGCGCCCTCGATCTTCCAGTTCGCGCAGCACGGCCGGAGCGGCGCCTGGATGAGCGAGCTCCTGCCGCACACCGCGCGGGTGGCGGACGAGCTGTGCGTGATCCGGACGATGACCACGGACGCCATCAACCATGACCCGGCGGTGACCTTTTGCCAGACCGGCAACCAGCAGCCCGGCCGCCCGACCATGGGGGCGTGGATCTCGTACGGCCTCGGGAGCGTGAACCGGGACATGCCGGCGTTTGTGGTGCTGCTGAGCGGGCAGACGGGGCAGAACCTGCACACCCGGTACTGGGAGAGCGGCTTCCTACCCACCGTCCACCAGGGAGTTCAGTTCCGAGCCAAAGGGGACCCGGTCCTGTTCCTTTCGAATCCTCCCGGCGTGGATGGCGCGATGCGCAG
>CAYQDT010000469.1:0-4226 GCA_964416225.1 uncultured bacterium | reverse complement strand
GTCTCATAGAAGCAGAGCTTCATGGTGTACGTATCGTCGTCCGTCCAGGCGCCGCGTGCGGCGACCGACGCCGGAGCCGGCGCGGCGTGCGGGCCGACTCCGCTCAGCAGCGGAGCGGTGCCATGGACCCACTCCCCGGCGCCGCAGGCGAGGCGGTGCTCGCGGCCTCCCTCCCGCAGCGAGACGGCGCAGCGGCTGCCGTGGAAGGTGGGGGTCAGCGCTTCCAGATGCTGCCCGTTGGGGTCGAAGTGGAAGGTCCGGCCCGAGACCCGACTCGCCGTGTGACTCGCCGCCCGACCTTCCGGAGGCCGGACGGTCAGCCCGGCGAGCTTCCGCCTGAGCGCCGCATCGCCGCCCGACGAGGAGCCGCCCGACGAGGATGCTCCGGACAGGGATCCGCTCGACATGGCGGGCAGCAGGTGGTCCCAGGCGCAATCCAGCACGGCCTGCATGTCTCCGAGGCCGCTGGTGACGGCCAGGACCGCTTCCTGCTCCGGCAGGACGACGCAGAATTGACCGAAGGCGCCGTCGCCGCGGAACGCCCCATGCCGGCAGCGCCAGAACTGATAGCCATAGCCCTGCGCCCAGTCACTGGTTGGGCTCGTGCCGTTCGCAATGTGCTTGCGGGTCGCGTCGGCAACCCATTCTTCCGGGATGACCCGGCGGCCCTGCCATTGCCCGTGCTGGAGGTAGAGCTGTCCGAACCGGGCGATGTCCTCTGTCTTGACCTTGAGGCCCCAGCCGCCGGTGTTGATACCGCGCGGACAGGTCTCCCAGGTCTCGCCCTCGATCCCGAGCGGCTCGAAGAGGCGCGACCGGAGATAGTCGAGCACGGTGAGGCCGGTGAGCTTCTGCACGATGGCGGAGAGCATGTAGGTGGCCGCGCTGTTGTAGACAAAGTGGGTGCCGGGCTCATGCTCCACCGGCAGGGCGAGGAAGGCGCGGGCCCAGTTGCCGTCCGGCGCCGCCGTGGTGGGGCCCGTGGCATCCTTGGCATGGCCCGTGGACATGGTGAGGAGATGCCGCACCCGCATGGCCGCGAGGTGCTCGCCGATGGTGGCCGGAAGATCGCCCGCGAAGAAGGAGGTAACGGGCGCATCCACCGTCAGCCGGCCTTCCGAGACGGCGAGGCCCACCGCGGTAGAGGTGAAGCTCTTGCTGAGCGAATAGAGCATGTGCGGGTGCCGCGGCGCGTAGGGCGCCCACCACCCCTCCGCCGCCACCGCTCCCCGCCGCAGGAGCATGAAGCTGTGGAGGCCGCCGACCTTCTGCTCGACGGCCTCCACGAAGCCGAGCACGCCGGCCGGGTCGATCCCGACCGCTTCCGGCGTGGCGCGCGGCAGCCGGCCGCCTCCACCCGCCGCGGCCGCGCCGCGTCCGCCCGCCAGGTCACCCAGCGCACAGAGGGCGGTTCCGGCCGCCAGTCCCTTCAGTACCCCTCGACGGCTGCAGCCTGCCTGCTCATAGCTCACGATCACAGTCCTTTCAGGGTCGCCGCCGCGGAGGACGGGCCATATCTGCCGAGTCAGGTTAGACCGGACGGCCGGCGCGCCCTTCCTCGCCGCCTCGCCCGCTCACCCCCTCAGCCCCTCAGTCCCTTACCCGCAGCCGGGCGGTGGGGCAATCGCAGCCAACTCTACCCCCCGGAACCGCCCGCCGGTCAGAAAGAATGGTCCGGGTGGCGGATGATGCGGAGCGGCCCCCCGACCGATGAAGTGAAGAGTAAGCCAACGCAACAACGCACCGGTCCGAGTCCCGATCCCCGGCGAGGAGCGCCGGCGGCCAGTCCAGGGCGCAGTCGATCCTCAGGTCCGGCTCCAAGTGTCTAACCGAATGTTCAGTAACCCGACACCCTCCGCCGCGGGAGTGCCCGTCGTCTCGCTCGACGAGCTGCCGTTGATTGTCCGGGAGGCGGAGCCCGAGACCTGGCACTGCACGGGGGTGAGCCGGTACGCCGAGGTCCTGCTCGGCTTCCCGGTGGAGCAGTGGCTCGCCGAACCGGATTTCTGGATCCGCCTCATCCATCCCGAGGACCGCGAGCGTGCCGTGCAGAGCTGCCGGGAGAGTCTCCGCACCGGGCAGCCGCGGACCGTGGAGTACCGCGCTCTCGCGGCCGACGGGCGCGTCGTCTGGATCCAGGACCGGATCCGCGTCGAGCTGGACGCCGCCGGCCGAGCGTGCCGCCTCTGGGGCGTGATGCTCGAGGTTTTGGATCACCGGCAGTGCGAGGAGCCATTGATCCTGCAGCGGTCGCTCCTTCAGGCCCAGATGGAGGCCAGCCCCGACGGGATCCTCGTGGTCTCCCCGGAGGGGGGGATCCTCTCCAGCAACCGGCGATTTCATGAGATGTGGGGCATCCCGGAGGAGCTGTCCGCCGCCCCGTCGGACGTCGACATGCTCGCCGTGGCCCGGGGGCAGCTCGTAGACCCGGGCGCTTTCGCGGCGAAAGTGCGCCAGCTCTACTCCCAGCCGGACCGGAACAGCGTGGACGAGCTGGCGCTCCGGGACGGGCGCGTCTTCGAGCGGCACACCGCTCCGGTGCGCGGCGCCCTCGGCGAGCATCTGGGGCGGATCTGGGTCTTCCGGGACATCACGGAGCGCCGCCTGGCAGACCGGCGCTTCCGCTCCATGATCGAGAATGCCCAGGAGGTGGTGAGCGTCCTGGGACCGGATGGCACGGCGCTGTACGAGAGCCCGAGCCTGACTCGCGTGCTGGGATACGAACCAGAGGAGCTGCTCGGCACCATTCCCTTCCCCCTCGTCCATCCGGACGATCTGCCCGAGGTGCTGGAAACGTACCGCCAACTGCTCTCCGATCCGTCCTCCACTCCCGCGCTGGCCAGACCGTACCGGTTCCGTCACCGGGACGGCACATGGCGGTACATCGAATCCACCGGAGCCAACCTGTTGAACGATCCCGCCGTCCGGGGCCTGGTGGTGAACAGCCGGGACATCACGGAGCGAGTCCAGGCGGAGCAGCGGCTGCAGCAGGTGCTGGAGAGCGTGCGGTGCCTCCTCTGGCGCTCGGAAGGGGGATTCACGGATGATCACACCGGTTGGCGCAACTGGGTCCTCAGCGAGCGCGCGGCCCAGCAGTTCCTGCCGCTCGAGGTCCCCCCGGGCAGCGATTACCTCTCCGCGTTGAACGCGGCGATCCTCCCACAGGACCGGGTCCGGATCGATGCCGAGGCGCGGGCCGCGGCGGAGGCGGGCCGCACTTCCTGCCAGCTCGAGTTCCGGGTGCCCGCGACCGACGGCACGGTGCGCTGGCTGAATGCCGACCTGCGGGCCGTACCGACCGGAGACGAGACCTGGGAGCTAACCGGGATCACCACCGACATCACGGAGCGCAAGCAGCAGGAACTGCGGAGCGCGGTCTTCCTGCAGCTGGGCTCCCAGCTCACGGCGGCGGGCTCGCCTCGGGACGTCGGCCGGATCGTGGTGGCGGCGGCGGACGAGCTGCTGGGCTGGGACGCTTGCTGGATCGACCTCTGCAACCCGGAGTTCACTCGCCGCGAGATGATCGTCCAGATGGATACCGTGCGCGGCGAGCGGGTGGAGGTCCCCTCTCCCAGCCCGGAGATCAGCGAGCACAGCCTCCTGACACGCGTGCTGCGGAAGGGTCCCTTCCTGATCCGCGAGCAGCCTCCGGAGCCGATGGAGGCATGGAGCGTCCCGTTCGGGGACACCGCGCGGACGTCGGCCTCCATCATGTGTGTGCCGATCCGCGTCGGGGAGCGCGTCATCGGCGCGCTCTCGATCCAGAGCTACACCTACGGCTCCTATTCCGAGGCGGACCTTGAGCTCCTGCAGGCACTCGCCGACTACTGCGCCGGCGCGCTGGAGCGCGCGCGGATCTCCGCGGAGCACCGAAAGACCCAGGAGCAGCTCCTCCAGGCGCAGAAGATGGAGGCGGTGGGGCGCCTGGCGGGTGGCGTGGCGCACGACTTCAACAACATGCTGGCCGTCATCAACGGCTACACCGAACTCCTCCTCACGGACCGTGCCCCCACGGACCCAACGTTCACCGCCCTCTCCGAGGTGCGGAAGGCGGGAGAGCGGGCGGCCACGCTCACCCGCCAGCTCCTGGCGTTCAGCCGCCAGGAGCTGGCCCGGCCCCGCGTGCTGGACCTGGGCAGCGTGGTGAGCGAGATGCTGCGGATGCTCCGCCGCATCATCGGCGAAGATATCGACCGGCTGGCGCGCACGCCGGGCATCGGCAAAAA
>CAYQDT010000468.1:0-4228 GCA_964416225.1 uncultured bacterium | reverse complement strand
GCCGCTGTGCCAGCGCGTCCGCCTCGGTTACCTCGGCCGTGAGCAGCAGGTTCAGCGCGTGGGCGGAGGCGTCGAGGCGACCGATGGCGTTGATCCGCGGTCCGAGTGCGAAACCCAGGCTCCGGGTGTTCAGCTTCTCCGGAGTCACCGCCGCAACGCTCATCAAGGACTTCAGCCCCACCTTGTTCGTCTGGCGCATCGTCGCGACACCGTGCTGCACGAAGACCCGGTTCTCGTCCTGGAGGGGCATGCAGTCCGCGCAGGTGGCCAGGGCCACCAGGTCGAGGAACGCCGTGCGGAACTTCGTACTGGAGACGCCGAGCTCCTCGAGCAGCGCCGTACACAGTTTGTAGGCCACCGCCGTACCACAGATTTCGGAAAATGGGTAATCGGAGTCCGGCCGCTTCGGATCCACCACCGCGATCGCCTCGGGGAGCTCGCCGGAGGGGTGGGGCTCGTGGTGATCCGTGACGACCAGGTCGACCCCGAGCTCCCGCGTGAGCTGCGCCGCGCGGAAGGCGACGATCCCGCAGTCCGCCGTCACGATCAGCCGGACCCCCGCGGCCGCCGCCTTTCGCACGGTCTCCACCTGGAGGTCGTACCCATCTACGCGCCGATGGGGCACGAACGGCTCGACGTCCGCCTTGAGCACGCGGAGAACGCGCGTGAGGAGCGCGGCCGCGCAGACGCCGTCAACGTCGTAGTCGCCGTGAACCAGGATCTTCTCCCCGCCCTGAACCGCGCGGGCGATGCGCTGCACCGCGAGGAGCATGTCGGGGAGGAGAAAGGGATCGTGGAGGTGTTCCAGCTCGGGTTGCAGGAAGCGCCGTCCCTCGCCGGGAGCGTCCACCCCCCGGGCCAGGAGTATCCGCGCTACCAGCGGATGGACCCCGAGCGCTTGAGCCAGCTCTTCGTGGCCGGTATCGGGCAAGGGAGAGCAGAGCCAGCGCTTGGAGGACATGGTGACCGTCAACGATGCGGAGCGGGCCGCCGGGAGTGGGCGGCGTGCAGGGTCAGTTCAATTCGGACAACTGGATCGCCTCCCGGCCGTCCGGGCAGGGCGAGGAACAAAAAAGGCGGGGATCGTGAGCGAGCCGCGGCTCGCTCACGATCCCCATCCCCGGAACCCACGGTCTCGAACCGTCGGGGAGGACTACATTCGCCGCTTCTTCTTGGGGCGCACGCCGGTCGGCCGGCTGCCGCCGCTCTCCGACTCCCGCTCCGCATCGTCGGCCGGGGCGGTATCCGCCGGTATGGTGAGCGTCGGGGCGCCGTTCTTCGCCGGGGGCGTCACGTCTCGGCGGGGGCTTCGGACCAAGCCGACATCGTCACGCCGGGCCGGTGCCGGCCGCGCCGGCCCGGCCGCCTGCGGCTGCGCGACCATCCCGGTGCGGGATGCGGAGCGGTTCTCCCAGAGCACCACGAGGGGACTCGCCACGAAGATCGACGAGTAGGTTCCGATGGCGATGCCGAAGAGAAGCGCCACGTTGAACTGCCGGACCGACGCGCCGCCGAAGATCGCGAGCGCCGCAACAACCAGA
The DNA here is from genome assembly GCA_964416225.1 of uncultured bacterium. Classification (GTDB taxonomy): domain Bacteria; phylum Armatimonadota; class SYMT01; order SYMT01; family SYMT01; genus CAYQDT01. The sequence goes on along the minus strand of CAYQDT010000468.1, from coordinate 2,687 downwards.
AGCACCGTGAACGAGGTGTTGATCGAGCGGTCGAACGTCTGCGTGATGGAGCGGTCGCTCACGTCCGCGAACGTCTCGCCCTTTCCGCGATGCATCAGGTTCTCCCGGATCCGGTCATACACCACGATGGTGTCGTGGACCGAGAAGCCGAGAACGGTGAGACACGCCGTCACAAAGAGACTGTCCACCTGCCAGTGCAGCAGACCGCCGAGCAGGGCGAACAGCCCGATGATGATCCCCACGTCGTGCACGAGCGCGATCACGGCGCAGCTTCCGAACTTGAGGCCGTTCATGAAGCCGCCGATGGCGAACCGGAACGCGAGGTAGAGGATGATCGCGAGAGAAGCGACGATGACGGAGAGGATACCGCTGAGGGTCACTTCTCGGGCGACGGACGGCCCGATGAAGCTCTCCTGATAGAGAGGCTGCACCACGCCCCCGCCGAGGGTGTTCAACTGCTTCCGCACCTCACTCTGCTGCTCCGGCGTGAGCCGGTGGGACTGAATCAGCGCGACCGGCACGGCCGTCGGAACGGGAGTGACGGTGACGTTCAGCCCCTTCAGGGTGGGCGCGATGTCCGTGGGGTTCAGCTTGGAGAGGAGCGCGTTCCGCACATCTTCCGGCTTCACCGGGTCCGTGAACGTCGCCTCCGCGTGGAACTTGGTGCCGTCCACCCGGGTGGTATATGCCTGCGGGTCGAAGCCCTTCAGGTTGGCGCCGTTCTCGAGGTGATCCGGGATCACCTTGGTCTGCGTGTTCGGGTCGACGTCCGTGGCATCGATGGTGACCTTCGACCAGGGCGTCGTCGAGCGGGCGATGGCGATCGAGGCGTCCTTGACGCCCGCCTGGGCCACTGCCGCGTGGACCTGGTCCCGCGTTACGTTCGGGCTATGAAACGCCGCTTCGATGGAGGTGCCGCCGGTGAAGTCGATGCCCGGCTGGAGGCCGTGGCCGAGCGGGGTCATCAGGATGAAGACCAGGGCGACCGCCGCCGTCAGAGCGCTGAGGCCCAGGTAGATGTTCCGCTTCGCGAACACGTGGAGCACGGCGCCCTGGCGAGCCTGCGGGAAGACCGTCGCGAGCCACCCGGAGTGGAGGGCGTACAGCCGCTCGTTGCGGGCCCACGACATGTTCATTACCAGGTGGAGGATGGTCCGCGTGACGGTGATGGCCGTGAACATGGAGACGGCCACGCCGAGGGCGAGGGTGACGGCAAAGCCGCGGATCATCGGCTTGCCGAAGTAGATGAGCACGGCGCAGACGATCCAGGTGGTGACGTTGGAGTCGAAGATCGAGGTGAAGGCGCGATTGAAGCCGGCGTCCACCGCCGCGTGGAGCGTCTTCCCGGAGCGGAGCTCTTCCTTCAGTCGCTCGAAGATGAGGATGTTCGCATCAACCGCCATCCCGACGGAAAGGATGAAGCCGGTAATTCCCGGCAGATCCAGGGTGATCTGCGGGAAGGGCGGCTCATGCCCGGCCACGAACGGCAGGCCCTTGAAGATCCAGAACGTGAGCACCGCGTAGAACAGGAGCGCGATGCAGGCGATCACGCCGGGCAGCCAGTAGTAGAGCACCATGAACAGGAGCACGAGCCCAAGGCCGATCGCTCCCGCCTCCACGCTCCTGCGGACGGAGTCCTGGCCCAGCGTCGCGCCGACGATCTGGGTCTCCGCCGGGCGGAGCGGCACCGGGAGCGAGCCGGAGTTCAGCAGGTTCGCCAGCGTCCGCGCCTCGTCCATGGTCTTGAAGCCGCCGGAGATGCGCCCCTTGCCCTCGGTGATCGGCTCGTTGATCCGCGGCGCCGAGATCAGCTCGTTGTCCAGGACGATGCCGAGGATCTCGCCCCGGTTGTCCGTGGTGAACTGCCCGAACGACCGCGCGCCGTCGGGCTTGAACTCGAAGGTGACGATCGGCTCGCCGTTCTGCGGGTCGATCTCGGAGGCGGACTTGGCCTCGAGGTACTTGCCGTCGAGGATCTTCGGGGAGTCCTTCAGGACGTCCGCCTGCGGGACGGGCTTGCCGGAGCCGGATTCCGTGAACGTGTATACGTCATGGCCGCCGTTCGCCGTGCTGCCGGGCGTGATGTGCATCGAGTAGCGCCGGGAGGTGCCCCCCTGCGGATCCACCTGCTGCAGATGGCGGAACTCCAGCTGCGCGACCTTACTGATCTGGTCCAGCGCCTTCTGGGGATCTTTCACGCCGGGCAGGGTGATGAGGACCTGGTTGTTCCCCTTGAGCTGGACGAGCGATCCGGACAGTCCGAAGCTGTTGACGCGATTCTCCAGCACATCCCGCACCGTGGGCATCTGCCGGCCGACGTCTCCCCGGTCGTGCGGATCGACCTTCGCGTAGTCCGGCTCCAGGGTGACGCGCATACCTCCCTGCAAGTCCAATCCCTGCGCCACGGGGAACTTGGGAGAGAGGCTGTAGTACGTGGCGGCGATGGCCAGCACCAACAGCGCGACAATCGAGGCAATCTGTTTCAAAACTTCCTCCTACAGAGGTGGGCGGGAAGGAAATCCGCGCGGACCGGAACGGGCCCGGAAGTCGGGCCGGGGTCCATCGGGCGGGGACGGGAAGGCCGTCTGCGGATGGCCGGCTGCTGGCGAGCCGCGGCTGAATTCGCCGGAGTCCGCCCGATTATAGTGTTGACCCCTGAGCGTGTCAAGAATGCCCGGATGCGGCAC
>CAYQDT010000467.1:0-4230 GCA_964416225.1 uncultured bacterium | reverse complement strand
CGGCTGGTGGAGCAGACGCTTTCGGGACAGGAGCCACTCGCCGCGCTGCCGCTCCTCTTCGCCCTGCGCTTTGCTCTGACCATGGTGAGCTACGGCAGCGGCGCGCCGGGCGGCATCTTCGCGCCCCTGCTCGTCCTCGGCGCGCAGCTCGGCCTCGGAGTGGGCAAGCTGTACGCGCGCCTGCTCCCGTGGACCGGCGCGCAGCCGTCCGCCTTCGCCGTGGTGGGGATGGCGGCCTACTTCACCGCGATTGTGCGTGCGCCGCTCACCGGAATTGTGTTGATCATCGAGATGACGGGCAACTACTTCCTGATGCTCCCGCTGCTCGTCGCCTGCCTGACCGCCTACGGGCTAGCCGACTTTCTCGGCGATCGCCCGGTGTACGAGGCACTGCTGGAACGGGATCTTCTTCGCGGTCAGGACAACCCGGAGCTGGAGGACACGCTGCTCCTCGACCTGCCGGTCTACGCCGGGTCGGCCTTTGAGGGGAAGTCTCTGCGCGAGCTCCACCTTCCGCCTGGCTGCCTGATCTTGAGTATTCAGCGCGGATTGAAGGACGAGGTTCCAACGGCGGACACGCGGCTGGAGGGGGGTGACCGGCTTACCGCGGTAGTCGCCCCGAGGGCGGCGGCGGCCGTTCCGCTACTGCACGAAGGGACGGAGCCGGCCCGAAGATAAGCAAAGCACCGCAGACCGGGCGGGGCAAGCGCAGCCGCAGCCCCGCCGGCGCCTGCGCTCCGCCGGCGGAAGCCGCCGGGGCCCGTTAACGGCTGGCCGCGAACAGGTCGGTCAGCATGGAGACCCGCTGCTCCGGACACAGATACTGGGGCCGGAAATCGGTGGGATCCTGCAGGATGCGGCCGCGGGCCTCGAAATCAAGGTGGCGGTCGATCATGCGGCACAGCTCGTCCGCGCGCCGAACCTGCTCATCCCAATCCGGGACGACGCGCAGCGGGAAATCGTCGGTCTCGACATGCGTCTGGTTGCGGAGGGTCTGGATGTTCAACGGATCGTCCATGGCGGTGTCCTCTGCCTCATGGTTACCACCACGAAACGCCGTTTAAAGCGAGAACTTGATCACTTTTCGCGTGATTTTCTCCCGAGCGAGTGGCCAGGCTACCGATGCGCCTCCACGCCCACCTGGCGACAGTACCGGAGCACCGGGCAACCGGAGCACCGCGGCAGGACCCCGGTGCAGATGTGCTTGCCGAACGGCACCAGGAGCCGGTTGATCTCCACCCGGTACGGCTCCGGTAAGATCTGCTCCAGCGCCGTCATGGTCGCTTCCGGAGCCCCCGTCCGAACGTAGCCCCAGCGGTTGGCCACCCGGTGCACGTGGATGTCCACCCCGATTGCCGGCTTTCCGCACGCGATCCCGAGCACGAGGTTCGCACACTTCGGTCCGACGCCGCAAAACGAGGTCAGGACCTCGAAGCTGCACGGCAGCTCGCCGCCGTACTCCTCCACCACGCGCCGGGCGATGGCATGGATCTGCGCCGCCTTCGCCGCATGAAAGGTCGCCGGCCGGATCAGATGATCGATCTCCTCCACCGGAAGACGGCTCAGCGCTTCCGCGGTGCGGGCCACGGAAAAGAGCCGGCGAGAGATCGGCAGCGTCGCTTCGTCCCGGGTGCGGATGGAGATCATGCACGCCGCGAGCTGCTCAAACGGTGAGGCGTATCCTTCCTCGGCCAGCTCGAACAGCGCGGCCTTCGGAAACGGCCGAACCGCCTCCCGGACTCGCTCCAGAACGGCGTCGATGTCGAACGGCAGCTTCCCCTCCCGGTCCGCCTCGCTGGCAGTGACCGGGGCGGCAAAGTCGGCGGGAGGAGGTCCCACCCGGACCTCGCCGGAAATCTTCCGTGGTTCGGATTGGCGGTGCATACGGCGGCTCCGTGAATGACGGTCGGGAAAGCCTTACCCGTATGCCTCGCTAAACCCAACACCAGCGGATCAGCGGCGTCGGCGGGGATGCCGCTGATCCGCCGGCGGAGGCTGGCTCCGGGGCACGGGCCGCCGGGATCCGGCCGCCCGGTGCTGCGGGCACCGCCTACTCCCCACGCTGCGCGAGCACCTGCTGGAGCACCGGGATCAGGTCCCTGGCCGGCACGTGGACCGCCTGCACGCGCATCTTGCTCGCATTCCGGAGATCGTCGATCGCGAACGGGTTGTTCGGATCCGCCATCGCAACGATCAGCGTTTCATTTGCCACCGCCACCGGCAGGCAGCCATGCTTCCGCAGCAATTGGCCCGGTATGAGCTGGTGGGCACGCGGATCGATGGCCTGGCCCATCAGGCGAATCTCGGCTCCCGCGGGGGTGGGAGGCGCCGCCTGGGCGGCCTGGAGGAGAGGAATGTTGCCGACGCCGGGGTCCGAAGCCACCCGCACCCAGCGCTGGTTCCCGGCGCGGAGCAGCGTCAGCTCCACGTAGTGAGCCACCCGGCAGCCCTCCATCACTCGGCCCGCGAACAGCTCCCCGCGCCGGACGAGGGTCACGAAGAGGTCCACGCTTCCGGCCATGACGTGCCCGGTCATGGAGACGATCTGACCGGGACCCTGCTTGGTAACGGCCTGCACCGCGGGCGGCCACCCCGTGGTAACGGGCGCGTCCAGGCTGAACTCCTCCAGCACGCCGAAGCCGGACACCACGGATCCCGCGGCGATCTGGAGCTCCCGCGCGACCATGTTTACCGACTCCAGCAGCAGCTCACCGGCGTCCACCCGCACCGCGATCACCTCCGCCGCGGTGGCTCCCCGGAAGTACTGCATGCTCTTGCTCCTTCTGAACCGGCAGGTGCCGCTAACTGCCCCGGCGGTGCAGGAGCGCGTATTCGACGCTGTCCGCCAGCGCCTGCCAGGAGGCTTCGATGATGTTGGTGGAAACCCCGATGGTGCTCCAGCTCCCCGTGTCGTCCGCCCCGTCCACCAGGACGCGAACCTTGGCGGCCGTTCCTTCCGCGGCGTCCACAACGCGCACCTTGAAGTCCGTGAGGCGAACCCCCTTCAGCTCCGGATAGAAGTGGAGCAGGGCCTTTCGCAGCGCGCCGTCCAGGGCGTGAACGGGGCCGTCTCCCTCGGCCACAGTGAGCTGCTGCTCTCCGTCCACCGAGATCTTCAGAGTTGCCTCGGTGATCGGCTCCTCATCGTGGCCACGCTTCTCCACGATCACGCGGAATCCCACCAGGTCGAACAGCTTCTGGTAGGCGCCCGTCTCCTTCTTGACAAGCAGATCGAAGGACGCTTCCGCGCCCTCATAAACATAGCCGTCCGCTTCCTGACGCGCGATCTTCTCCAGGATCCGGCGGGTCTCCGGCGACTTCTTGTTCAGCTCCATCCCGCGCTCTTCCGCTTTCCAGACGATGGTGCTGCCGCCCGAGAGCTCCGAGACAAGGATCCGCCGGCGGTTTCCGACGAGAGCCGGCTCCACATGCTCGCAGGTGCGCGGGTTCTTCTTGACGGCGTCCGCGTGGGTCCCCGCCTTGTGCGCGAAGGCGGAGCGCCCGACCCACGGACGGCTGTCCATGGGCGTCTTGTTGGCCACCTCGTCCACGAAGCGCGAGACCTCGCCCAGGTGAATGAGCTGCTCATCCGAGACGCACTCCAGGCCCATCTTGAGCTTGAGGATCGGAATGATGGAGCAGAGGCTCGCGTTCCCGGTCCGCTCGCCATAGCCGTTGATGGTCCCCTGCACGTGCGTGGCGCCGGCCTGGACGGCGGCGATCGCGGTCGCCACGCCCAGCTCGCAGTCATTGTGCGTGTGGATCCCAACGGGCACCGTCAGCACCTCCCGGACTTGCGTGGTGATCTGGCCGATTTCCCACGGCATGGTGCCGCCGTTCGTGTCGCAGAGGACCACGATATCCGCGCCCGCCTCCTCCGCGGCGCGAAGGCAGCTCAAGGTATACTCCGGGTGCTCCTTGAAGCCGTCGAAGAAGTGCTCCGCGTCGTAGATCACTTCCAGGCCGCGGCTCTTGAGATAGGCGACGGTGTCCGCGATCATCTCCCGGTTCTCTTCGGCGGTCGCCCCGAGAACTTCCGTGACGTGCAGCATCCACGACTTGCCGAAGATGGTCACCACCGGCGCTCCGCTCTCGGCGAGCTGGATGATGAGCGGGTCTTCGGCGGCGCGCATGCCCTTGCGCCGCGTGCTGCCGAAGGCGCAGAGCCGCGCGTTGCGGAGTTGAAGCTCCGTCCTGGCCGCCTCGAAGAACGCAATGTCTTTCGGATTG
>CAYQDT010000466.1:0-4233 GCA_964416225.1 uncultured bacterium | reverse complement strand
CGCCCGGATCGACGACATCCGAAACCTCCGCCAGGGGATGTCCGTCACCGCGACCATCGACACGACCCGATCCGGCGAGGGCGGGAACGCGGGTGGCCGCCCGGACGGATCCGCACCCGGCGGCGCCCCGGCGGGCGCTTCGGTCCAGCCGTCGCCCGGCTACGGCGTCGCCCCGGGTGGCGCGGGCGCTGCCCCGAGTCCGGAGACGGGCACGCCGGGGCCGGCGGCGGGCGGGTCCCGGGCGGAATCGATGCCCGGAGCGGGAGCCGCGCCGGGTACGGGCGGATCCGCCGGCGGCAGTTCCGGCGGCTCATTCGCCCCGGGGAGTGGTGGGAACGCCGGCCAGAGCAATTCGAACAGCGGCCTCAGCAACCCGGGCACCGGTGGGATGGGCCCCACGGGCCGGTTCGGCACCGGGCTTTCCGCTCCGCCGAATCCTAACGGCCTCGGAGGCGGGTTGAACGGCGGCCTCAACCCCGGAACCGGCGGCGGGATTCCCGGCAGCCCGGGAAGCGGCCTCAGCGGAACGCCGGGGATTACCTCTCCGGGAGCGCCCAGCGGCCCCGGCTCCCCGGGCCTCGGCAACGCCGCCGGCCAGGGCCGGGCCGGAGCTTCCGGTCCGGTCGGGCAGCCGCTTGGGACCGGCGCGCCGCCGGGATATTCGGGCGTCGGCGGCCGGCCGGGTATCGCGTCCGGACCCACCGGCAGCACGGGAGGGCACTGAGGCGCCGCCCCCGGTGACGGAGGGCCGGGTCGCCCTCAGACCACCCGCGGGGCGGCGCGCCCCGGCGACGGGGAGCCGCGCCTACCGGCCGTCCCTGCCCGCCCGCGCTCCAGCCCGCTCCGTCTCTCTCCGTGCTCTCCGCGTTTCTCTCCCTGCTCTCCGCGTCTCCACGGTAAGCTCCCCAGGCTAATCGTCCAGGTTCCCGAACGGCAGATCCGCCCGCATTGGCGCCGGGCGCTCGTATGGAAAGGCGGGGACGTAGGCACGGCCTTCCCGGGCCGATTCCAGGAAGCCCTCCATCACGTCCAGGGTCACGAGTGCATTCCCGCCGGAGACCCGGTGCGGCCGCCCGCTCCGGAGGGCGTGCGCCATGTCCGCCAGTCCGACCGAGCGCCCATAGCCCTCCGGAAAAGCGGGGGGCACGGGCGTCCACTCCTCGTCGCCGGGACGGCGGAGCTGCACCGCGCCGTCGAACATGTTAGGGTCGGGCACCCGGAGGGTCCCCTCCGTGCCGTAGATGACGATCGGGAACTCGCGCTGGTAGTCCGGCACGGCCACCGCGAAGCTGGTGGTGAGCGTTCCAAGGCAGCCGTTCTCGAACAGGAGCGTGCCGCAGACGTGATCGGGAGTCTCGACGGTCAGGCGCTCCCCTTCCTTCGGGCCCTGGTGGACCTTCCGCTCGGGCACCGCGACCGCTGCGGCGCCGCTGATCTGCCGGATCGGTCCCAGCAGGTTCAGGAGCGCGGTGACGTAGTAGGGGCCCATATCGAACATCGGCCCGCCCCCGGGGAGGAAGAAGAACTGCGGGTCCGGATGAAACCATTCCGGTCCGCGGCCGAGCATCATCGCGCTGAACGCCACGGGCCGGCCGATCGCCCCGTCATCCACGACCTTGCGTGCGGTTTGCAGGCCGGCGCCCAGGAACGTGTCCGGCGCGCAGCCGACTCGCAGCCCCGCGGCGCGTGCCTGCTCCAGGACCCGGCGGCCATCCTGGCGATCGACGGCCAGCGGCTTCTCCACGAAGAGATGCTTCCCCGCCTCGAGCGCCCGCAGGCCGAGGGGCGCGTGAGCGGACGGAATGGTGAGATTCAGGACCAGCTCCACCGCCGGGTCCGCCAGCAGCTCCTCCACCGTGCATGCCCGGGGAACAGCAAACTCCGCGGCGCGGGCACGCGCCCGCGCCGGATCCAGATCCGCGCAGGCGGCCATCTCCAGGATGGGCAGGCTCCGCGCGTTTTTGAGATAGCTGGCGCTGATCGCCCCGCACCCCACCACCCCCACGCGCACCGGCTCGGGCATCTTCCGTCTCCTGACTGGCTCCCGAGGCCGTCCCGGGCCGGGACCGGCAGCTCGGATGTCGCCGCACCCCACGGGTCCGGCCGCTCGCCGTTCCCCTGTTCCCCGGCGCCGGACGCTCTCTCCTTCCACCCGTGGGACGGAGCGAGGAGCGGAGTGGGAAGGAGCGAACGGGCCGCGGGCGGAAGCTGCGTATGTCAGCAGAGGTGGATGGAGAGGCGGATGCAGCGGCGATCATTCCTGGCAACGGCGGCCCTGGCCCTGGGCGGTGCGGCGAAAACGGCAGAAGGCGCCGAACGCGCCGAGCCCTTCCCGCTCCGCGGCGGGGAGCGGATCCTCTTCCTGGGAGACAGCATCACCAACGCGGGGATGTACGTGGAGTACGTCGACGCCTACCTCCGCACGCGGTTTCCGGAGAAGCGGTTCGAGCTCCTGAACCTGGGGCTCCCCAGCGAGACCGTATCGGGGCTCTCCGAGCCGGACCACCCGTACCCGCGGCCGAACGTCCACGAGCGGCTGGACCGGGCCCTTGCCCGCACCCGACCGGACGTGGTGGTGGCCTGCTACGGGATGAATGACGGGATCTATTATCCGTTCGCGGAGGAGCGGTTCGAGCGGTACCGGCAGGGGATCCGTACCCTCCTGGAAAAATGCCGGGCCGCCGGGGCGAAGGTCACGTTGATGACGCCGCCACCTTTCGATCCATTCCCGGTCCGGGAGCACACGCTGCCCGCGTCCGCGCCGAAATTCGGATGGATGACCCCGTACTCCGGGTACGACACCGTCCTGGAGCGCTACTCCGGCTGGCTCCTTACCCAGAGCGGCAGCGGGGTGCGCGTGGTGGATCTCCACACGCCGATCTCCCGCTTCCTCGCCGACCGCCGCGCCGAACAGCCGGATTTCCTGCTGGCAGGAGACGGCGTCCACCCGAACGCCACCGGCCACGCACTGATCGCCGTGACGCTGCTCGCCGCGTGGAACGCTCCGGCGACGGCGGATTTCGTGGAGCTGGACAGCCGGCGACACCGGCTCATCCACGGCGCCGGCCACCTGGAGCCCGCGGAAGACGGCGGCGCGCGCGTGCGGTGGCGCACGCGGCTGCCCATGCCGTATGACCCTCAGTGGGACCCGCACTTCGTGAAAGCGGCGCGGGTCACCGAGCGCCTGAACCGCTTCCGGCTCCGGATCACCGAGCTTCCGGAGGGGCGGTACGCGCTGCTGGCAGCCGTCTCGCCCGGCAGCGCGGAGCGGCGGACGGCGGAATACTCCCGGGAGGAGCTGCAAGCGGGGGTTGATCTCCTGAAGCTGGCCGACTTCCCGCCCAACCGGCGCGCGGCCGAGCTGCTGCCCCTCGTCCAGCAGCGGCAGCGGCTGCTCGGGCCCGCCTGGCTGACGTCCGTGGGGCACAAGCGCCCGGGAACCCCGTCCGGCCTTCCACTGGATGAAGCGCAGCGGCAGGCCGCGGTGCTGGACGAGCAGGCGCGGCGCCTCGCGCAGCCGCTCGAGATCGAGCTCCGGACGGAGCGGTTGCACGTCTGACGACCGCCTCCCGATATGCTACAGTACCGCAGTGGCCCGGGAAATCCGGGCAGCTCCTCGCCAGGCGCGTTCCGGCTCCGGGTGCCCGGGGCACCCACTGCGACGGATTGGAGGAGGTGATCCTTTTTGCACGGGCTACTGCTCGCCATCCAACGTCGCGCCCGCCGCTTCAGCCTCACCGCCTTCCTTGCCTACGTCAGCCTCTTCGTGGTGCTGTCGCTCGGCCACACGTGTGAGCTCGGACCGACCAGCCGCGATCTGACGCCCGCCCACGCGCATCGGGTCGCCTCATCCCGCGCGCTCCACGCGGTGGGGCATGACTGCCTCGCCTGCGCGTGGCAGCGAGACACGTCCTCCACGCCGCTGCTCGCACTCCACCTCCCGGCGCCGTTCCCGGCGCGTGGAGCCGTACCGCGGGCGGAGGCGCCGACGACCCTTGCGGGCGCTCCGGACCGGCCGCTTTCTCGAGGTCCGCCCTCCGCCTGATCAGCCCGCCTCTCCCACCCCGTGGGAGCCGGCGCCGTTCGTCGTCTGCCCGGCAGCCCGCCGCGCCTCTCGGCCGCGCGCTGCCGCGCGTCAACCTTTCTGATCAGGAGACCTCGTTTCGTGAAACACTGGCACCTTTCCGCGCTCGTGTGCGCGCTCCTCGCGGGCGGCATCCCCGCCGTGCACGC
>CAYQDT010000465.1:0-4246 GCA_964416225.1 uncultured bacterium | reverse complement strand
CGCCCGACCGCGAAGGCCCTCTTTTAGGCAGCTCGCGGCGGCCGGCGACCGCACCATTTTCCCTTTGACCTTTCCCGTGTTTGCGACGTATCGGCCGCCCGCGGAAGGGGCGAACACGGCCGCTCACTGGGAAGTCGGAATCCGGGGCGCACGGGTCCACCGGATCGAGCGTCCCGCAGATCCCGGCCGCGGATTGCCCGGCAGGTGCCGCCGGCACCCGGCGGCGAAGTGGCCTTCAGCCGCCGCGGCCGGAGAAACCAGCGAGGACCCAATGCGCACCACTCGTCACTCGACGCGCCGTTCCCCCGGAAAGCCGGCACCTGCCGTTGGTGCAGAGCTTCGACCGGTGCTCGACGCGATCATCACCCGCACGGACGAGGTCTGCCGCAAGTACCTGAATGAGGAGTACGCCGTCCTCGCGCGGCGCATGGCAACCCTCCTCTGCAGCATCAGCCCCTCCCCGGTCGAATCGGCCCGCCCCCAGAGCTGGGCGTGCGCCATCCTTTACGCGCTGGGAAAGGTGAACTTTCTCTTCGATAAGACCGAGAAGCCGCACCTGCAGGCCGATGAACTCTGCGCCCTCTGCGGGGTCAGCCCCGGCAACGCCTCACCCAAAGCGAACACCATTCTGGACCTGCTGCAGATCATTCCTCTGGACCCGGAGTGGAGCCTGCCCAGCCGTCTGGCGGACAATCCCCTGGTCTGGATCCTCTCCGTCAACGGGGTCCTGCTGGATATTCGGGACGCGCCGCGTGAAGTGCAGGAAGTCGCGCTCGCCCAGGGCCTGATTCCCTTTATTCCCGGCGACCCTTCCGGCTGAGCCGTCACGGCGGCTCGCGCGGTCGGATCGGATGTTCGGGATCGGCGGGGCGAGCGGATCCGCCCGTAAGGAGATCGGCGCGCCGCCAGTGAACGGCTCGCTGATCTCGAACGAAGGGATCTCGAACGGAGGGACCTCGATGAAACGCCGAATTCTATCCACCTTCCTCTCGAGCCTGCTGCTGGCGGCGGCCGCCGCGGCGGCTCCGCTCACCGCCGGCCAGCGCGAGGCGACCATCCGCTTCGTCAACACGCTCCAGAACCCGGACGGCGGCTTTCGCTCCGCGGCACCGGAAGGGAAGTCCGCCCTGGGGAACGGGGTGCCGGCCGCGCGGGCGGCGCGTTACCTCGGCGGGAAGCTGGAGCATCCGGGCCGGGCCGGGCGCTTTGTGCTGGGCTGCTACGATCCCGCCACCGGCTCGTTCCACGATGCCGGAGAGGCGGCCTCCGTGCGCTCCACGGCAATGGGGCTGATGTCCGTCACGGAGCTGCGGCTCCCGTTCACGGAGGAAGCGCCGAAGGTGGTCCGGTACTTTGAGCAAAACGCGAAGAGCGTGCCGGACCTCTACATTGCCGAAGCGGCCCTGGAGCCGGCCCACCTGCGGCCGGCAAATCCCCGGCCGTGGCTGGAGGCCTTTGAAGCAACCCGCAACGCGGATGGGAGCTACGGAAAGAGTGCCCCGGACACGGCGCGCGCCGTGGTAACCTACCTCCGCCTCCGAGCGGAGCTGCCGGACTGCACGGGCGCGTTGAAGGCGCTCCGGGCCGCGCAGAATGCAGACGGCGGCTTCTCCGCGGGAGGCTCCAGCTCCGACCTGGCCGCCACCTACCCGGTGATGCGCGCCTTCTCCATGCTGAAGGAGAAGCCGGACCTCGCGCGGGTGCGCGGCTTCGTGGAGCGGTGCCGGAACGCGGACGGCGGTTACGGAGTGACGCCCGGTGCCGCCTCCACGGTCAGCGGGACCTATTACGCGGCGGTCATCCAGCACTGGGCGGATGAGCTGGAGAAGTAGGGCCACGCCTACCGTTGGGTTCGGGACCGCGGCCCGGCTGGCTCCGCCTCCGAACCCACGCACCGGTCTCCGATGCCCCTCGTCCGGACCGGCCGCTCCCACCCTCACTTCCCGCCGGGAAACTCTGCGGTCTGGAAGCGACCGACCTGACTCCTATCCGCCGTCTGCCGGCCGCCCGCCGGCGCCCGCCCGCGAGGTCTGAAGATGCCTGTGACCGCCGACCGGCTTCACCAGGATGCACTGGTGATTGACTCCCACAACGATGCGATCGTCTCGCTGATCCGCCGCGGAAACCTCAGCCTGCGCGGCGGGGACGTTCCCCATCCCACCGGTTACTCCGGCACGATTGAGCTGCTGCGGGGACCCCTGGAGCCGGCCGCGTACGCGTGGAACGGCCAGGTCGACCTCCCGAAGCTGCGCGCCGGCAGGGTGGACGCGGCGTTCTTTGCCGTGGACGTGACCCGCGCCTGGAAGAACCACCTGGCGTATGCGCTGGACGCGTTCGGCTACTTCCTGGCGGACCTGGAGGGGCTGGACGGCGAGGTCGCCCTGGCGCGGACGGCCTCCGACCTCGTGTCGGCGAAGCGGGAGGGCCGGATCGCGGCGCTCCTCGTGATTGAGAACAGCGAGGCGCTGGAGGGAAGCCTCCACGTGCTCCACGCGCTCTACCACCTCGGCCTGCGCAGCATCGTGCTGACCCACAACTGGAATACCTGGGCCGCGGCGGGAAACGACGAGGGCTCCGGCGGCGGCGGGCTGACGCGGTTCGGCGTGCAGCTGGTGGAAGCCATGAACCGGCTTGGGATGCTGGTCGACGTCTCCCACATCGCGGAGCGCGGGTTCTGGGACACGCTGGAGCGCTCGGCCCGTCCCGTCATCGCCTCCCACAGCTGCTGCGCGCAGCTCTGTCCGCATCCCCGCAACCTCTCCGACGCGCAGCTCCGCGCTCTCGCCGAAAACGGCGGCGTCGTGGGGATCACCTTCGTTCCCAGCTTCATCGACCCGCAGTGGACTCCGGCCGACTGGCCCACAGTCCCCTCCCTGCAGCACCTGCTGGACCATGTGGTCCATGCCGTGGAGGTGGCGGGGATCGATCACGTGGGGATCGGCTCCGACTTTGACGGAGGCGGGACGGTGCTGCCCGACTTCGCGGCGTTTCCCCGGATCACTGAAGGGCTGCTGCTTCGCGGCTTCAGCGAGGGAGACGTCCGCAAGATTCTCGGCGAGAATACGCTCCGCGTGCTGCGCGCCGCCATCGGCGAATAGCAGAGCCCGCTTGCCGCTCGGGGTCCAACCGCGGCGGATCACTTCCCTGCCGTAACCTCCGCCGGCGCTCCTCCGTTTTCTGTACACCCCGCGGCCTTCTCCATCGGGGATCCGGTTCGGGGCGGAAAGGAGCCTTACCATGCGGACCTCCATGCGTAGCCCTGCCGCAGCGCTCCTGGCGGGCGCCATCCTGGCGAGCGCGGGAGTTGCCGGCCACGCCGACCAGAAGTCCGACCGTCTCTTCGCGCGGGCGCGAGAAGTTGCCGGCCGCATCCGCTCGCTGGAGGGGGCCATCACGGCCTCCTACTCCGTCACGGGGACCACGCAGAAGATGACCGGCACGGTGAAGGTCCTGAAACCGGGCTTCTGGGAGCTGGACGCCGCCACTCCGGACGGCCAGCACCGCCAGCAACTCGTGTCGGACGGGAAGTCCATCACCCAGGTGATGGAGGCGGAGAAGCAGTATGCGAAGATGGGCCCGGCCGGCCCCGCGATCCTCGTCGGCTTCGCGCCTCCGGCCGCCTCGCTGCTGATCACGCCGGAGGGGCTCCCGAAAGGCGGCAAGTCGCGCTATACCGGAAAGGTCACGCGCTCGGGCCGGACCTACGAGGTGGTGCAGGTGATCGGCGCGCCCGGACTGCCGGCCGGGGCGACAATCCGGTACTTCTTCGGACCCAGCGGCCTACCGGAGGGACGGGAACTGCGGTACCGGGAGGAGGGCGCCAGCATGCTCCAGTCCGCCTGGATCCACGGACTCCGCCTGAACACGCCCCTCGCGGAAAAGCAGTTCGCGTACCGCCCGCCGGCCGACTTCAAGCTGTACGAGGAGCCGGACCTGAACGCCAGCCTGCTCCCGGAAGGAAAGGACGCGCCGGATTTCCTCCTGCCGCAGCCGGGCGGCGGTACCCAACTGGCGCTCTCCGAGGCGCGCAAAGGTAAGAAAGCGGTCCTGGTCAACTTCTGGTTCTATGGCTGAGGCGCCTGCCGAGCGGAGTTTCCGCACCTGCAGAAGATTTACGAGGAGTTGAAGGACCGCGGGCTGGAGATTGTGGCGGTCAATGCGCATGACCCGGAGGCACGCATCCAGAAGTATGCCGCCGCGAACCATTTCACGTTCCCCATCGTGATGGGCGGTTCGGACCCGATGT
>CAYQDT010000464.1:0-4253 GCA_964416225.1 uncultured bacterium | reverse complement strand
GCCAGCATGCGCTTGAGCCGTACGGAAAGGGGCTCCGTCAGGTGCGCCAGCTCGTGCGCCGCGATGGCCTGCAGCTCATCATCCGAAAGCCGCTCGACGGCAAGCACCGTGAAGAGCAGGATCCGAGGCCAGAACACCGCGGCCGCGTTGGCCATCGGCATCTGCATTTCGTACACGGCACGGAACCGCACTCCCGTAGCAACGGACGCCTGCTCCACGATCTCCCGCAGCCGGGGACGGGGCGGGTCCAGCAGGCCGATGCGCCTCGCCAGGAGCGTGCCGCCCCCCAGGAAAGCCCAGATGAGCGCGGCGAGGGTGAGGGGCACCTGCACGGCCGACCGATCACTGAACCGCACCGGCCCGAGCAGCAGGGAGAGGATCACGACCACCCAGGGTGTCAGAAACACCAGCGCGAGGATCGCGCTCCCGCGCAGACCCTGCAGAAAGGTGCATGGAAAGCCCCGGAGCCGGCTCTCCACGCTCCACCGCACCCAGTACGACGGAATGAACGCCGCCAGCCCCGCGAAGAGCGTGATGAGGATCGCCGGCACCCGCGTCAGGGGTCCCACGAACAGAAAGGAGAGGAGCGACGCCTGCAGGGTGAGCAAGAGCATCACCAGGAAGCTGGAAAGGCGCGCCGGGAACGCAAGCCGCGCGCGCTCCGTCCAATGCGCTCCCTCCAGCTTCCGGAGCGGGCGGAGAGTCCACGCCGCGGCCGCCCGCGAGAGCAGCAGGGTAACCAGGGCGACGAACAGGGGGTACAAGAGCGGGCTCCAGCCGACCCATGCGGGTAACAGGCGGGCCACGTTTTCGAGCGCGGGAGACATCAGTTGGTTCCCCGGGGCCGGAACAGGATTATAATCTTTCACCCAATATTCAAGGCCCCGCTATAGCGTTCCTTTCCGCTTTTTCCGGGCGCGCCGGCGGCGCGGCGCCGGAGCACGGGCAAGCGCCGTTCTCCCGGTGCGAGCACCCCGTTCAAGCACCCGGTTTCTATCCGATCCGGGCCCCCGGCGACGCTTCGAGGCACAGCCGGCCGGAGCGGCTCATCGCCCGGATCCGGCCCCCTTTTTTTCGCCGGCGGGGGTTGCCATGTGCCGGCCCGATACAGTATCTGTAGGGCGGCGAGGCGCGGAGCCGCCGCATCCAGCCCCGGGCGCTCTCCCTGCCATTCCCCGGCGATGACTGCTTCGCCCGGTACCGGCCAGACCGGTTTTTGAATCAGGAAGTACTCTCAGCGAGACGCGCCGAACCATCTCACAGCGCCGTGCCGGAGGCGGTTTCCGGCCCCGGCGACCCGTCTCCTCTACCCCGTGGAGCCGCTGGACGATGAGCGACGATATCTCCGAAATCCTCGCCGACTGGCCGCACGATCCCGAGGCCGGGCTCCAGGTGCGCCGCATCGTCGGCAGTGACGACCGCCCCAAGCTCCAGATCCGGCTGGACCTGGGTCTGCTTCAGATGGAGGCGGTCGGCCGGCCGGACGGCAAGCAGCCCGCCGGCCATCCCTCGCTGCTCCAGTACTACGAGCGCGCGGCGGAGGCACACCGCCGCCGGCACGGGTGGTACGAGGGCTTCGAGTTGGACGCCGCGGACTGCGCGCAGCTCCGCGCGGAGGCGCTCCAGTACTACCAGCGCCGGGTCGCCTGCATGGCGCTCGGCGATTACGCGGCGGCGATTGCGGATGCCGAGCACAACCTCCGCATTCTGGATCTCGTCCGAGCCTTCGCGTCCGAGGCGGACGACCGCTCCGCGCTGGAGAAGTTCCGTGCCTTCATCACCGCGCACCGGGTGCGCTGCGAGGTGCTCCAGCACCTGCAGGAAGAGGACGTGCAGGCAGCCATCCTGGAATGGGAGCGCGGGTTGGAGGAGCTGCGGGAGCTCTTCGCTGCGGAGGATCGCCTCGCGGAGTTCTCCGCCAGCCCGGAGAAGGCGCTCCTCGACGAGCTGCGCGGCAAGCTGGACGCGCACCACCTCCTGAGCCACCGCCAGAACCTGCAGCTCCGCCTCGACGAGGCCCTCCGCCGCGAGGATCCGGACGTGGCCGCCGAGCTCCGCGCCCGCCTGCGCGAGCTGGAGCGCGAGTAGCCGCCCAACCCGCCGGGCGACCGACAGGCCGTCCGGGGGCCGAGGCGCCCACCTTCCCCCGGACCGGCGGTTCCGCGCCTCTCCGTGCTCTCCCTGGCTCCGTGGCGAGAAATCCCGGCTACGCCCCGGCGATCAGATTCCAGAACATCCGCTCGAAGACGAGCTGCGGCGGGACGTTGCGCTCCAGGAGCTGCTGGGCCTGGCGGACGGTCTCGATGTCGGCGAGGGCGCGCGCCGCGGTCGCCGCGGCGGCCTGCTCCGTCAGCTTCACGGCGCGGTCCGCGTTGTGGAGGAGCGCGGGCTCCGCGCCGCCGGTGAGCAGCAGCCGATCCCGCAGATAGGTCAGGCCGATCTCCAGGTTTTCGCTGTGGAGCGCCTTGGCAGGCCGCGCCGGCCGGTCCTCGTCCGTCTCCTTACCGACAAGGACCCGGAGCAGCTCCGAGAGCCGCAGGGCCCGGATGGCCTGCGACGGGTCCCGGCGGGCGGCGGCCTGCGCGCCCACCGCGGCGGCAAAGACGTCCAGCACGCGCCGGCGCGCCTCCAGCACTTCCGGGTCGTTCGCCCAGGAGAGCGCCAGCCCCGGCCGGCCCCCGCTCGCCCGCGCGAGGGCCCGCGCGCGCTCCGCCTCCACGCCCCGCGCGGCGAGGGCGCCCTCGATCGCCGCCGGGTCCGCGAGGCCGAAGCGGACGATCTGGCAGCGCGAGCGGATGGTCGGCAGGACCAGGCTCGGGCTCGGCGCGCAGAGGACGAGCGTTACATAGGGAGAGGGCTCTTCCAGGGTCTTGAGGAGCGCGTTGGCGGACTCCTCGTTGAACGCCTCCGCGTTCGGGATCAGGTAGACGCGCCGGTTGCCCAGCTTCGGGCGTAGCGCCGCGTTCCGGCGGATCTCCCGCGCCTGGTCCACGCTGATGTTCTGCCCGCTCTTACTGGCGGGGCGCACCTCCATGACCTCCGGATGGGTCCCGGCCGCGATCCGGCGGCAGCTCTCGCACTGTCCGCACGGCGCCAGGCGAAGCGTGAACGCGGCCTCGCCCCCCGCCCCGCCCGCGCCCGGCAACGCACCGGACTCCGGTTCCGCCACGGCCGGCTGCCGCTCGCAGTTCACCGCCTGCGCGAAGAGGCGCGCCGCCGTGGCCTTTCCGGAGCCGGACGGGCCGAGGAAGAGGTACGCGTGGCCCACCTGCTCCCGGAGCAGCGCCCGGGCCAGCAGCGTCTCGGCCGCGTGCTGGCCGATGAGGGTGGGGGGGGAAGGCATGGGAGTCCGCTTCAGAACCGCTCGAAGCGCTCCACGTCCACCACGAAGGCCACCGCGCCGCCGATCTGCACTTTCACCGGGTTGGTGAAGAACGATCCGGCCGGGGCCGCTTCCGGCGGCAGCATGTTCACGTACTGCTCCCGCATGCGGGAGGAGTCGTTCAGGATGGCCATCAGGCTGTCCACGTCTTCCTCTTCCGCGCCGATGAGCATCGTCACGTTCCCCTCACGGAGGAAGCCGCCGGTACTGGCGATCTTGGTGAACTTGAACCCGGCCTTCAGGAGCGCGTCGCTGCAGCGCTTCTGGTCCCGGTCATGGAGCACGGCCACCACGAGTTTCATTGCGGGCCTCTATTCCCCTGACGGGCGCCGGCGGGTAAACCCGCGCGACCCCTCCTTCGATGACCGGTGACCAAGCACGCGCGGCGCTGCGACGCGGGGCCGGGATGATGGGAGCTGGATGGGCGAGCGGTCGCCGTCCGATACCGTAGACGCCGCCTGCCGCACCTCGATCCTACAATCGCTTCTTTACTTCCTTCCAGACGGCAGCCTGAACCTGCTTGATGGGCCGAGCCGCATCCACCCGGACGATCCGCCCCGGGTCCCGCCCGGCTTCCTGGAGAAATCCCTCCCGGACCCGCTGGTGGAACTCCAGGGCGCGCCGGTCCATCTGGTTGGCGAGCTGGTCGTCCGCGCCCCCGCCGATCTCCAGCGAGAGTTGCGCCCCCAGCCGGCGCCCCAGGCCGACTTCCACCGGAAGATCCAGCAGCAGCGTCAGCTCCGGCTGCAGCCCCGCGGCGGCGAAGCGGCACAGCTCCCGCAGCCGCTCCACGTCCAGGCCCAGGCCGTACCCCTGGTAGGCAAGCGTCGAATCGTTGAAGCGGTCGCAGAGCACCGCCGCGCCCCGCTCC
>CAYQDT010000463.1:0-4256 GCA_964416225.1 uncultured bacterium | reverse complement strand
CTGCGGTGCGCGGCTTCCGCGACGGAGCCGGAGATCCGGGACCGGACGCAGGAGTCGATCGCGCGGGTGGGCGGGCTCCGCGAGCGGTTCGCCGGCGCGCGGAAGATCGTCCTCAAGCCGAATATCGGCATCGACCGCGTGCGGCTCACGCACGGCCGGCAGACGGAGCTCACCGAGCCTGCCGTGGTGGAGGGCACCGTCCGGGCCCTGCGCGAGGTGACGGACGCCGAGATCATCATCGGTGACGCGCCCACGGACGACACCGCCGCCGAGCTCTACGCGAAGCTGGGCTATCCGGAGCTGGCCGCGCGGTACCCCGGGGTCCGCATGGTGGACTTCGGCGCGGGGCCGTTCGTGGAGGTGGAGGTGCCCGGTGTGCCGCTCCAGTTCTCCCGCTACTGGCTGCACCACGAGCTGGCCGAGGCGGACGCCTGCGTCTCCGTCGCCAAGATGAAGGCACACCGGTCGCTCGGCTGCACGCTCTGCATGAAGAACCTGTTCGGCCTCACCCCGTGGCGGATCTACGGGCAGCCGCGGACCTACTTGCACGACCGCCAGATCCGTCTCCCGCGCGTGCAGGTGGACCTGGCGCAGTTCTTCCGCCCGGCGCTCTGCGTGGTGGACGGCATCATGACCGCCAACCACGGCGAGTGGCACGGCACGCCGATCGAGATGGGGGTGCTCCTGGCGGGCGACAACGTCGTCTCGACGGACGCGGTCGGGATGAGCGTGATGGGCTTCAACCCCCTCGGCGACTACCCGTCGCATCCGCACTGGTACCGCCGGAACAGCATCCTCCTCGGGCACCAGGCGGGCCTCGGCACGGCGGATCTGGACGGGATCGAGATCCTCGGAGAGGAGCCGGGAGCGGTCGGCCGGAGGTTCGAGGTCCAACCATACGGCGAAAGCGACAGGGCGGAGGAGCTGCGGGCCGGGGTCCGCTGCGTGGAGCAGTACGGCGCGGAGCGGGACCGGTACGTCGACCGCTACCGCGGCCGGTACCTCGCCTTCCGGGACGGCGCGCTCCTCTGGAATGCCGCGGATATGCTCGAGGCGCAGGCGCTGGAGAAGGAGCGGGGGGCGGACTGGACGGAAGCCCCGCACTGGACGGTCCGCTGCGTGCCCGCCGCCGAGGAGATCGAGCGGCTGGAGGTCTACGCGCAGGGCGGCTGACCGCCGGGTGAACCGTCGCAATGCGGCGGCGCTGCCTCAAATGCCCCGGTGCTCTCCGGGGCTACGGCGAAGAACCCGGGATGAGGAGCAGGCCGAAAGCGGCTCCTCCGTTTGCCGGCTGACTTTTCTCCGGGTTCTCCGTCTCAGGTAACGGGGAATAACGGTCTGCGCGTGCCGCGGACTCCGTCCGCCATGCCCCGATCAGGAGGGATGAATGAGCGAAGCGCCCAGGGAAGAGCGGATCAATGAGCGCCGGCGGCTGCTGATGGCCGGGGCGTCGTCGCTGCTGGCGGCGGCGCCGCTCGGCGCGGGGGTCGCAGCGGCGCCAGCGAAGTGGGACCCCGACGAGGGGGTCACGGCGCCGGAAGACCTGATGAAGGAGCACGGCGTGCTGAACCGCTGCCTCCTGATCTACGAGGAAGGCCTCCGGCGCATCCGGGACGGTCACGAGCCGGAGCCCGTGCTCTTCGCGCACACCGCGGAGCTGGTCCGGAGATTCGTGGAAGAGTACCACGAGAAGAACGAGGAGAACCACATCTTCCCGGTCTTCGTCCGCGCGGGGAAACTGACGGACCTGGTCGCGACGCTGAAGACCCAGCACAAGGCGGGCCGCACGGTGACGGCGGAGGTCCTGCGTCTCTCGCGCCCGGAGCAGTACCGGGACCCCGAGAACCGGAAGCGGCTGGTCACGGCCGTGGAGAGCTTCATCCGGATGTATCGCCCGCACGAGGCGCGCGAGGATACGGTCCTCTTCCCGGCGCTGCGGACCCTCCTGCGACCGAAGCAGGTGGAGGCGCTCGGCCGGCGGATGGAAGAAGCGGAGCACCGGGTGCTGGGAGACGAGGGGTTCGAGAAGAGTGTCGCGCAGGTGGCCGCGATTGAAAAGCAGCTCGGGATCTACGAGCTGAAGCAGTTCACGCCCCGGCCGTAAGCCCGGCACGAGCCGGCCCCGCCAAGAGGCCACCACCCGGGCCGGCGCTGATCACCGGGACGCCTCCTCGCTTCCCCCTGCCGAGTCGGCCCACGCCTGCTCAACGGCCTCCTCGAACGTCTCCCCCGCCGGGATCCGGACCGTGGTCGCATTTTCCAGGCAGCCCGCCAGCGATCGGCGGTGCTTTGGCGGAAGGAACTCGAGCACGACCCGTTCTCCATCCATTCGCTGTATCGCGCGCCAGCCCGGCTGCACTCCGAGCACATCCCGGATTTCCTTCTCGATAGTGACCTGGCCCTTTGTTCCTACTAAGGAGCTCATCGGCATCCTTTCCTCTTCCGGTATGAATGATTATAGCCTGGAAGACCTGCCCGCTGAATTCCGATTCGCCGCGCCGGCAACGGTCTCGCAGGTTCAGACCTCTGCCTGCACTAGCGGTTGTTAGCTTTTTACTTCGCCAGACGGCCTGGCCGCCTGTATAGGGGACGAGAGTTACGTGGCGTCATAGAGGAGGAACGCCGCATTCGCGACGGCCAGGTAGCCCGCGGCGTGGCGGCACTTCGCCGAGTAGCGCTTAACCTGCTGCGACGGTCAGGCGGCCGTTCGATCCCGGATGCGGGCGATCGGCTGAAGGCGGACCCCACACTCTTGCTGCCGCTGATTGGAACCCCAAAATACCTGAATCGCCCTGTGCTGCTTGCGACCTATCGTAACCCGTATGAAGTAGCGCGAAAAGTGGACGGGGCATCACTCCTTCGTCGGACTCGAACGTTGCAGCACCTCGGTTTGGGAGTGGTCGGGGATTGAGGGAATCGTGGTCGCATGCTGCCAGGGCCCGATTTGTGCTTCGCCTGGAGAAGGACCGATGAGCAAATTGCCCACGTCTACTCTCTGGTCGCGCCGCTGCACCACGAGCGGTCTCGACGGCTGCTGGCGGCGATGTCGGGCCCTCCGCCTCGTAGGGGTCCAGCCACTTGTAGCCGGTCTTGCGAGGAATGCCGAAGCGCTGGCAGAGCTCGTTCATTGAAGAGAGCCCCTCCGCGTGCAGGGCGATGAACCGGGCACGTTCCATCATAGGTTCAGGCTGTCTCCAGGGCATGCCGCCCTGATGGGCATGCCCAAGCTTGACTCTCATCCATGTACCGGCCTAAATGTGAGATAGATAATTATTTAGTACCTGCTCCGTCCATAGAAACGAGCTGATCCAGTCCCTCCTTCCGAGCTTTCAGGCGGCGGACCTCTACCGGTCGTATCTGCCGCCCTACCCCCCGGAGTTGTCGGCGATGGAGTCCATCTGGCGCGACCTGAAGTACTACCGGGTTCACACGCGCAGTCATCGGGAGCTCGCCGGCTTGAATGGCGCCGTCGAGCAGGCGCTCTACCAGAAAGCCCAGGCCTTGCTCGTCGCCCAGCAAAACACTGACAAGTATCTCTACCTCAAGACTTAGGCGGCTCACAGATGACTGGCACTGTGATTGGGACACTTTGCGTCAAAGGAACCGCAGCATATGCATTACCATCAAAAGCTGACATTCATAGGTTTGTCCCTGGTACTTGTGAGTGTGGCACTGGTGTTCCACGAGAGCAAAATAACTGATCCAATAATAAAATCGAGAGAATGGCTGGTGGTCCATCCGCTCGTTGCCAGCGGATTTGCGATAACGTTGGGATTCGTGATTGCTGTGGGTGGAGCTATTGTTTATTTCATCAGGAAGGATTGGCCTGCGCTTGTCTTCGCTGCCTTTGGTGTGCTCATAGCTGTTGGGAACCGATTGTTTGTCGTTTTACCTGCTTACTCTGTGCGAACATACGGGGAGCATCCGGAATGGACGCGATGGATTATGACTGTCGCTGCCGGATTGGTCGCGGTCGCTGGTGCGATTCTGCTGGTAGGAGCCTGGAATCTGAGCAGGCAGCGGTGAAATGGATTGTAGCTGCGCCCTACTCAGTGACAAACCCCTGGAGAGGAATCGGCGGCTACGTGACCAACCCGGCGGGTGGCTGCGGTGAAATACTTATTACTTAGTCTGGTTTTCACCTCCGCTCCCCGCTGCTCACCGGAGCCGTTTGTCCCAGTGAAGGCAAGCGCCGTTCTGGCGGTGGAGCGACCGCGGTCACGACCTGAACCAGCAGCTTTCCGTAACAGGCCGGA
>CAYQDT010000462.1:0-4261 GCA_964416225.1 uncultured bacterium | reverse complement strand
GAGCTGGAGCGGCTGACCCGGCGCTTCACGACGGAGATCTACGTGCTGATCGGGCCGGGACGAGACATCCCGGCGCCGGACATGGGCACGAACCCGCAAACGATGGCCTGGATGATGGACACCTACTCCATGGACCGCGGCTACACGGTCACCGGCGTGGTGACGGGAAAGCCGCCGAGCATCGGGGGAACGGAGGGGCGGGTCGAGGCCACCGGCCGCGGCGTGACTCTGATGGCGGGGATGGCGTGTCGCAAGATCGGGATGGACCTGGCCGGTGCCCGGGTGGCCGTGCAGGGCTTCGGGAACGTCGGGAGCATCGCGGCGCGGCTGCTGGCGCGGGAAGGAGCGAAAGTCGTTGCCGTCAGTGACGTCGGCGGCGGCATCTACAACGGCCGCGGCCTCGATCTGGAGCAGCTGGAGGGACATCGGCTGGATGCCGGTGGGATCTCCGGCGCGCCGGGAGGGGAGCCGGTCAGCAACGCGGAGCTGCTGGAGCTTCCGGTGGACATCCTCGTTCCGGCGGCGAAAGAGGGCCAGATTTCCGGAGAGAACGCCGGCCGCATCCGCGCCAGGCTGCTCGTGGAAGGCGCCAACGGGCCGACCAGCCCGGAGGCGGACGCGATCCTCCACGAGCGGGGAACGCTGGTGGTGCCGGACGTCCTGGCGAACGCCGGCGGCGTGATCGTCAGCTACTTCGAGTGGGTGCAGGACCTGCAGTCGTTCTTCTGGAGCGAAGCGGAGGTCAACCAGCGACTCGAGCAGATCATGAGCCGCGCGTTCGGCGAGGTGTGGGCGGCCACGGACCACTATCGGACGAATATGCGCCTGGGCGCCTACACGGTCGGCGTGAGCCGCGTGGCGGAAGCGACCCGCATCCGGGGCATCTTCCCATAGGGGGAGGGACCGGACCGTCGCCGGGGCAGCGCGCGGGCGACGGAGCGGCGTGCGACCGGCCGCAGTGCCCCGGCACTGCCTTCAGAAGCGCAGCTTGCGCAGCACGGCGCGGGTCCGAGCAGCGACGAGGGGAGGCTCGTCACGGACGCGGTCTCGGAGCCGCGCCAGGTCCTGTGCCGTGTCCACGTCGTTCCACACGGGCAGCAGGCGGGTGCGCAGCCGGGTCTCCTCCGCGCGCTGGAGCGTGGCGGCCAGCACTCCCGGCGTGCTCCACGGGATGGCGTGGAAGAGGTGCGGATGCGCCTGCCGGGCCGCGATGAGGTAGTAACCGCCGTCCGCGGCAGGTCCGATCACCACATCCACCTCGTCCGCCTCGAGGGTGCGGAACGCTTCCTCGACCAGCTCCGGGGGGAGGTCCGGGCTGTCGCTGCCGATCACGGCGACCGGCCACCAGGTCGGGCAGGCGCCGGCAAAGGCGTGCAGCAGCCGCCGGCCGAGGTCGCCGCTTCCCTGCGGGTTGAGCCACGGGACCATCTCCTCCCCGAGCAGCTTCCGGAAGCGCGGGAAGGCGTCCGCGGGGGTAAACGCCACCGAGACCCGGGACCCGTTCATGGCGACAAAGGTCTCCACGGTGTCCAGCAGGAACGCCTCCGCCAGGTACGCCGCATCTTCCGGAGCCAGCGGCGGGGAGAGGCGCGTCTTGGCGCCGTTGGGAATCGGATCCCGAGCAAAGATGATCAGACGACGTCGGTTCATGCGGAGGGGCACCGGGACGAGAATGCAGCTATCGTTGCTTCGATTCGCGGTGTAAACCTGCTCCGCGGTGGGAAAAGGGTTGTTACCACGCATCTCCGCGCCAGGAAACATTCCCTGAGGAACTTCCCCATGAAAGTCCTTACCACCCGGCTCCACGGCCTGCTGGACTACTTCGCCGTGATCGCGCTGGCCGCGGCCCCCCGGTTCTTCGAGATTGGGGAGCGGGTAACGCCGCTGCTCATCATCCTCGCCGGCGCAA
This sequence comes from uncultured bacterium, assembly GCA_964416225.1. GTDB lineage: Bacteria > Armatimonadota > SYMT01 > SYMT01 > SYMT01 > CAYQDT01. The sequence goes on along the minus strand of CAYQDT010000462.1, from coordinate 2,352 downwards.
CGCTCATCTACAGCCTGCTCACCGACTATGAGTGGGGCGCGGTGCGGGTGATCCCGATGGCGTCTCACCTGGCGCTCGACGCGAGCTGCGGCGTCTTTCTGGTCCTGCTGGGGGCGCTCTTCATCGATGAGCTCCCCATCATCCGCGTTGGCCTGGTGGCGTTCGGCCTGCTCGAGCTGGCGGCGGCGGGCCTCACCCGGAGCGAGCCGGTGCCCTCCGAGGCCCGCCCGGCGAATGCGCGTCTGCCGTTCGGCCGGCGAACCCGCGGGTTTTAGGTCTCGGATGGTTCCGGCTCCGCCGGGAACGCGGTGAAGGGCCGTCTCGAAGCGGGGTCGCTCCGCCGTCGACGGCGGTCCGGTCTCCCGCTACCCGGCGCCGCGTCCGGGAGCGGCGGGTAGCGCGGGACCGGACCATGGGGATTAGTAAGAGATCGCCAGCTCCGGCGTCTCCAGGCGGGCACCCGTTCGCGCGCGGGAGTGCATCGCGCGGTCCAGGATGCCGGTGGTGAGGAGGGTTCGCTCCACGGGGTAGGCCGGCTTGCCGGAGACGAACATTCCGTCGATCGCCTGGCAGAGGCGCCCGAAATGGGCGAACGGCTTACCGGGCTGGAGCCAGAACAGGGTGGAGAGAGGCCGCTCCACGCCCTTCACGCGTCCGGCGAAGAGGAAATCCTCCGTGAGCCCGGGCAGCATCAGGACGGTGCCGCGCACGCCGTCCCGGTATTCCACCAGGAAGACGTCCGGCTCCGTCACGCGCTTCCGGATCTCCGCTTCGGAAAGCGCGGAGAGATCCCCCTTGTCGGCCCGCGAGAGAGCGGCGCGGAGCAGGTCCCAGCTCCAGCGCCCGGTTGCGCCGGCCCGCCACACGGCGTCTCCGGTGAGCCCCTGCACCGCTTTCACGCCCGTCTCGCCGCCCTTGCGGCGCTCGGCCATGCACTGGAGTGTCTCCAGCGCGTGGAAGCCGTACGCCTCCACCCCGCCGTAACCCACGGCGAGCACTTCCGTGAGCGGAGCGCCGCGCTGCACCTGAAGCTCCGGCCGTCTCCAGGTGAGGGGGAGCGACGAGCCTGCCATGAAGGGGATCTTCAGCTCGCGTGCCGTATCGTAGATCCACTTCGCGTCCGCCCAGTCGTAGGAAAGGTGCTTGTCGCTGAATACCGGCACGGGGCGTCCCGCCTGCCGGATCACGGCCGCCGTCTCTTCGAAGAACCGGCGGCGAGGATACAGGTGCTGGCCGATCTCGTTGTAGGGATAGGTGCCGTGCTCGCCGATCAGCAGCACGCCGTCGACCGCCAGCCGGTCCGTCCCGAGGGTCAGGGCGTCGCGGATGCCGGCGGCGAGGTGGAGGTGGTGCTTTTGCGCCATGGCGCGGCCCATGTCCGTGGGCGGGGTCTGGTCGAGGTAGAGCGAGACCACGCGGGAGCGCGGCCGGAAATCCACATCCAGCGACTTGCATCCCTCGAGGAACTTGGTGACGATCACGTCCGCGTGGCTGTTGTCGCGGTATTCCGTCACCACCGCGGCAATGCGCGGCGGCGGCGTCTCCTCCGCCGGACCGGGGGTGGGCCCGGCCAAGGCCGCCCCGGTCCCCAGGGCGGCTCCGATGAACGTACGTCGCTTCATGGTGCAGTCTACATCCCCTGGTCACATTCCGCGTCCGCCGGGCGGGCTCACGCCTCCCGACATGACGGCCTGAATCGCCGCCGCGACCAAGGAGCCGACGGCTAATCCGATCCCGCCGATGATCGCGGCCATGATGGCCGCGGCAATGAGGACCGCGCCGACCGCGCCGCCGGTCCCCAGGGAATGGGTCTCGCCCAGGCCGATGACGAGCAGCACGAGACTCCAGAGATAACCGAAGCCGATGATGAACGCGGCCGGAATCAGCGCGCCCGTCAATTGCTGCAGGATGGACTGTAAACGCTGGATCTTCGCCTTCTGCTGCTGGATCCGGGACTGCGCGAGCCCGCCCGCGGGGAGCCCGGGCTGCGTTCCGAATGGCGAGCCGCCGGGCGGTGTGCCGAAGGTGGGCGCCCCGGGCGGCGTTCCGAACGGTGAGCCGGCGGGCGGACCGAACTGCGCCAGGCTCAGCGGCAGGAAGTCGCGCGAGGGCAGCGCGGGCGACGCCGCAGCCAGTACCGGCGTCCGGGGCAGCCGGGCGTTATTCCGAAGCGTCTCGGGCGCCGGCATCAGCAGCTTGATAGCAATCAACCCGATCGTGGAGCAGAGAAGCAGCGGGCCCGCCCCATAGGCCGCGGTACGGAAGGTGCTGGAGAAGCTTCCCTGTCCGCCGAAGAGGCGGGCCAGGCCATGCAGGAGGCCCGCCCAAACGAACAGGATCCCCATCGTCATC
>CAYQDT010000461.1:0-4270 GCA_964416225.1 uncultured bacterium | reverse complement strand
CTCCCCCGGTGACGCTGGCGCGCGTCCATCCGCCTGCCGCCGGTGATTTTGCGGTTGGCCTCCGCCCGCCCAACCGCTACAATAGGACGCCAGGCAAACTTTTATTCTGCATCGCCGTCCGCCTTCCGCCGCCGGCCGGACGGCCGACCGACCTACCCTCTCCATGTCCTTGCCCGGGGAACCACAGCGCCTGACCTCCGATCGGCCGGAGACGCCGGCCCCCCACGCTGCGCCCGACCCGCGCCGCGCGCCGGACGAAGGGGCGACGGAGCCGGACGCTCCCGCCGGGCAGCCGCCCTGCCTCTTTGGATCCGATCCGACGGAGGGCGTCGTGGCGGTGGAGGTGGACCGGGATCAGGCCATCCTGATTCTCGCGCGCGGCGAGGAGCGGGTGCGGGAGACGCGCCCGTTCCGTCCCTGGCTGCTCGCCGGAGAGAGCGTCCACCCCGAATCGGGCGGACCGCGCCTGCGGGAGGCCACGTGGTCGCGCCTCCGGGGAGCGGGCCTGCCGTGGCTGGTAGAGTTCCCCCACTGGCTTTTCTTCCAGGAAGCGCGGGAATTGCTCCGCCAGGAGGGCCACCCTCATTTCGCGTACGGGAACCCGGTGAAGAATTACCTGTGCCGCAGCGGGGTGACCCACTTCAAAGGCCTCGAGTTCAACGGGATCCGCCGTCTCCAGTTCGATCTGGAGACCACGACTCTCCAGCCGGAGCATCCGGAGAGCCGCATCCTGCTCATCGTCGCCAGCGACAACCGCGGCGGCGAGTGGCTCTTCGCCGGGGAAGACGAGCGGGAGATCCTGGTGCAGTTCCGCGAGCTGGTCCGGGAGCAGGACCCGGACGTCCTCGAGGGACACAACGTCTTCGGGTTCGACTTTCCGTACCTCTGCGCGCGCGCCCGGGCGCTCCATGTGCCTCTGTCCCTGGGGCGGGACGGCTCACCGCTGCAGCTCGGCCGGGAGCGCAGCTTCCCCGCCGGCGGCATCTCACGCCCCCTCCGCCCCGCCTACCTCTGGGGCCGGCACATCGTGGACACGCTCCCGGCCGTCTACCGCTTCGACGTGGGGCGCGGCGAGCTGGAAGCGCACGGGCTCAAGGAAGTGGCGGTTCACTACGGCCTGGCGGAGCCGGAGCGGGTCTACCTGGACCGCTCCGAGCTGGCACGCCTTTACCGCGAGGATCCGGAGCGGGTGAAGCAGTACGCCATCGGCGACGTGCGCGAGACGCGGCGCCTGGCGGAACTGGTCCTCCCGACGGAGTTTTACCAGAGCCAGATGGTCCCCGAGAGCTATCAGAACGTCGCCACGGGGGGCTCGGGCGAAAAGATCAACAGCTTGATGGTGCGGGAGTACCTGCGCCAGGGACATGCCGTTCCGCTGCAGCAGCCGCCCATCGCCTGTCCCGGCGGCTACACCGAGATCCGGGCGACCGGAGTCCTCCGCAATGTGGTGAAGGCGGACGTCGAAAGCCTCTATCCGAGCATCATGCTTCGCTATGGAATCCGCCCGTCCGGCGACACGCTGGGGGTGTTCCTGCCCATGCTGGCGGAGCTGACCACCCGGCGCCTGGAGGCCAAGGCCCGGGCGCGCGCGGGAGGTGACGACGCGGCGTACTGGGATGGGCTCCAGTCCTCGTTCAAAATCCTGATCAACTCGTTTTACGGCTACCTGGGCGCCGCCTTCCAGTTCAATGACTACCGCGCGGCGTCGGCGGTCACGCGGCGCGGACAGGAGCTGGTCAAGCAGGTGGCGGAGGAGCTGGAACGGACCGGCGCGCGGGTGATCGAGATCGATACGGACGGAGTGTACTTCATCCCGCCGGCCGGGGTGGATGGGGAGCCGGCCGAGCGGGCGTACATCGAGCGGATCGGAGGCGTGCTTCCCGAGGGCATCCGGCTGGCGCATGACGGCCGCTATGCCGCGATGGTCAGTCTGAAGGTGAAGAACTACGTCCTCGTGGATCACCGCGGGAAGAAGACGGTGAAGGGCGCCTCCCTCCGCTCGCGCGCCGACGAAGCGTTCGGGCGGCAGTTCCTTCAGAACGGGATCGAGCACCTGATCGCGGGCGAGCCCGAGCGAATTGGAGCGGACTACGCCGAAGTGAGCCGCCAGATCACCCTGGGGGCGATGCCCCTGGAGCAGTTCACGCGCCGAGAGCGGGTCACGGAGAAAACGTTCCGCAGCGAGGCGAAGAAGCGCTCCCGCGAAGTGGCTCGGGAAAACCGTGTGGGAGACACGCTCACCGTCTACCAGCGCGCGGACGGCTCCCTGGGCCTCGCCTCGGAGTACGCGGGCGACGAGGACCGGTGGTATTACCTGGACAAGCTGTACCGCTTCGCCCAGCGGCTCCAGGAAGCGCTCGGCGGCGACTTCGAACGGCTCTGCCCCCGCCCGGTCAAGAAGCGGGTTCAGGCGGAGCAGGCGGGACAGCTCTCTCTCTTCGAGTAGCTTCGCGCGTCGCGGCCGGACCCGACCTCCGATCAGCGACCCACCCGGATCACGGCAGCAGGTGCGCGGTGGGATCCGTGGCGGCGCCCCCGATACTGCAGGTCGGCATCACGTTCAGGGCGCCGAGGGTATAGGTGCCGTCCGACGGACAGACCGGGACACTCCGGATATAGACGCCCGGAAGGGCGATCTGGTCCATGGTCGGTGTATCGGTCGCACCCCGGTTGTTGTCCATCGCCCACCGCTCCTTCGCGCCGACCAGGTTTTTCAGGTTCGACTGGCAGGCCCGGGCGCGGCTCACGTCGCGCGCCCGCAAGAAGCTGGGCACCGCGACGGCAAGCAGCATGCCGATGATCATGATCACGATCATGATCTCGATCAGCGTGAAGCCGCGCTTCCGCTTTCGTTCCATACCGCCATGCATTTTCATATCCTCTGTGACCGTCAAGTGGGTCGCCGCTTCGCGCGATCGCCTGCGCCGGACGACCGCGCGTCGCTTTTGGGCTCCGGGTAAGCATCCGCACCATCCGCACCGGCCGCTCGCGATCGAGCCGTGACGGCCCATCCTCTCACTGGATGGCGTGTGCTTCCAGCTCCCCCGGCACCCCACCGATGCTGCAGGTGGGCGTTTCATCCAGCCGTCCCACCGTGTAATTGCCGCCGCTCGGGCAGGCCGCGCTGCCGCGAAGGTAGACGCCGGGCAGCACCAGGTCCGTCATCGCGGGCGTATCGGTGGCGCCCCGGCGGTTGTCCATCGCCCACCGCTCCTTCGCGCTCTGGATCTCCCACAGCGTGTGCTGGCACGCCTTCGCGCGGCTGTTGTCTCGGGCGCGGATAAAACTGGGAGTGGCGATGGTGAGCAGCATGCCGATGATCAGCACCACCATCATGATCTCGATCAGCGTTAAGCCGCGCCGGACGCCGCCGCGGATGTTCCGTCGCATGTCGCTCTCCCATCGCGTCCCGCTGTCTCGCGGGCGCCTCGGTCCGGACTTCGTCCGGAGCGGTCCGCCATCCCCCGGCGGAGTTGCAACGGGATTATTCCTGCCCGAGTCCGACTTTTGATACAGGACCCGCCGCCTTTCGGGAATCTGTTTTCCAGCCGTCGCCGGGCGGCCGGCACCGGATCGCCACCCGCGTCAGCGGCTCTCGTCCCGGACCGCCAGGCGATGCTCCGAGGTCAGAGCGGCGAGGACGGGCTCATACCGTGGTGCGCACGCCGCCGCGCGGAGGTAGATCCGCTCCGCTTCCGCGTGCTGCCCGGCGCCGGCGTACAGCCGCCCCAGATTCACCAGCATCAGCGCATAGTGGTGAAACAGGTAGTCCCCGTCGATCTCATCTTCCGTGCGGGCCCGCCGGGGATCCGGCACCACCATCCCGTCCCAGAGTCTCCTGCTTTCCGCCAGCAAGGAGGGTCCTTCAAGGGGCCGCGTTTTCGGGAGGAGGCGGTACACCAGTCCGACCGGCACGACGTTGAAGCGCGCTCCCGCCCAGCGGACGATCGGCCGGCCGCTGGTGCGCGGATCGTCCCAGAAGGTCATCGCGAGGGCACGGCCGCGCAGCGGCCCGCGCAGCAGCCCCAGGAGGTAGCCGTCGCCGCGGAGGTAGCCGCGCTCCGTCTCACCGGCCGGCCGCAGCAGCGGCGCGTCGATCCCGTGGCGGCGGAGGCTGCGCAGGTACCAGAGGCTGTCGTCGGCGGGATAGTGCTCCCAGGCGCTCCGCAGGAAGAGGCGGTCGATCAACACCACGTCCGGCCGCACATGGAGCGCATCGCGGACGTACCAGAGCGGGAAGGTATCCTGGTCTTCCTGCACGAGGAGGGCC
>CAYQDT010000460.1:3472-4281 GCA_964416225.1 uncultured bacterium | reverse complement strand
GAATCGACCCACCCCGCCATGGGATAGCAGCTATCGTAGTCCGAGCGATACATCGCCATCGCGGTGCCGAGCTGCTTCAGGTTGCTGGTGCAGCTCGCCTTGCGGGCCGCTTCGCGGGCCTGGGCGAATACCGGGAAGAGGATGGCGGCAAGAATAGCGATGATGGCAATCACGACGAGGAGTTCGATCAGCGTAAAACCGCTGCGCTCTCGTCGACCCTTCACTGTGGCCATAGTAGGAGTGCTCCTTTGCTAGGAATGCTTGCCCCGGGGTATGATCACCGCCAGGGCCGTGTCCAGAGTGGTCTTTCTACAGAACTACTGCGAAATCCTGTATTGTTGTAGCCCGCAAGCGTGAAATTTTTATGAAGCAGATTTTGCGTATGTCCGTCTCCGCCCGAAGTGCCTCGCAGCACGAACTAACACGGGATTGATCGATCGACTTATCCGATCAATGGCTGATACAATCCATTTTTTGTGCGCCATAATCCGTCACAAACGCCCGGTAATCCTCGATCCGCCGGCAAACTAAACAACCAACCGGCACGTTGTCTAATGCATTCATTGAGCGATTTGCTTCAAGTCGGAACGCGTGAGAGGGCGGTTCCGAATACGAACAGCGTTACTCGATACCGCTGATGTTGCTCGTGGAGGCTGTCGCTCGTCCGAAGATCCCCACCTTTGTCGAGCGAGGGCGGCCGCCGTCCGAAACCGACACGTCCGAAACCGGCTCGCGGCCCGGGCGTCGCTGCGGGAGCGACAGGCAGCGGCGCGGGATCGACGGGGGTGCTGCCTCAGGACCGATACGTC
>CAYQDT010000460.1:0-3462 GCA_964416225.1 uncultured bacterium | reverse complement strand
AACGCGTGAGAGGGCGGTTCCGAATACGAACAGCGTTACTCGATACCGCTGATGCGGACCAGTGATGATCAAGCCGCCGCCACCGCGTCCGGGCGAGCCGGCCGGCCTCCTACGGCGCGGCCGCGGAGTTGCTCGCCGTCCGGCCCGAACCCCGCCGGAGGGTGCGCGTCGAGGTCAGCGGCAGGTCTCGCCACTCCTCACGCCGGCCATCCGGCCACCGCACGTCGATCCGGTCGATGCGCGTACCGGAGCCGAGTCCGAAGTGGGCGCGGCTGTCGCTGGCGGAAAGGACGCTGCGTCCGCACGTCAGCTCCCGGACCTGAGTGCGTCCACCGCCCTCCAGCGAGATCCGCGCACCGATGCCAAACCGGTTCGCGCCGCCCGACTCGAGGCCCACGTCGATGCCGCATCCCATGTGCGGACCGCCCTCGTTGTGCAGCAGCCGGGCGCGTCCTTCCAGATCCACCACCAGGAGGTCCTGGCGGCCGTCATTGTCGTAGTCCCCGAAAGCGACACCGCGGCCGACCATCGGCTGGCGGAACGGCTCTCCGGCCGTGGCGGACACCTCCGTGAAACGGCCGCGGTGGTTCAGGAACAACTGGAGCGGCTGGGCGTACTGCTGCGTCGCTTCCAGCACCCGCGCGTTGTCCCGCACGTGGCCGTTCGCGATGAACAGATCCAGGTCGCCGTCGTTGTTCGCATCCAGAAAGCCGCCACCGAAGGCGACCCACGGATCCGTGGCGGCGGCCAGGCCCCGCTCTTCTCCGGCGGGGTGGAAGAGACTGCCGCCGGAGTTCAGGTAGATCTCCTTCACCTGGTGGGCGTACGTCGCCACGAACAGGTCGAGCCGGCCGTCACCGTCGACGTCGCCCCAATCGACACCCATCCCGCCCTGAACCGTCCCGCGGGCGGAAAAGGCGGTCCCGGAGACGGTCCCCACGTCCTCGAAGCGACACCCGCCCCGGTTGTGGAACAGGTTGCCCGCCGTCTGATCGTTGGCCAGATAGAGGTCCGGCTTTCCGTCCCCGTCATAGTCCGCGAAGGCGACACCCCAGGTCTTCCCGGAGGCGCGCTCCAGGCCGGAGGCGGCGGTGACGTCCACGAAACGGCCATGCTTTGCATTGCGGTAGAGATGCCCCCGCTCCGGGCCGTACATTTCAGGGCCGCAGGCGGAAGAGATGCTGCCCATCCGGCACAGGTCCTTCGTCCCGACGTGGTAATCGACGTAGGCCCCAACGTACAGGTCCAGCCAACCGTCACCATCCACGTCACAGAACGCGGCACTGGTGGTCCACTGGCCCGTCTGGAGGCCCGATGCGGCCGTCACGTTCCGAAATCGCTTGCCGCCCTCGTTGTGGAACAGGGCCAGTCGTCGGTAGCCGGTGAGCAGCAGATCCGGGTAGCCGTCATTGTCATAGTCGCCGACCGTGCACCCCATCCACGAAGCGGTTGCGTCGAGCCCCATCTCCCGGGTGACGTCCTGGAACCGGCCATTATGGAGGTTCCGATAGACCGCGCAGTGGCTGGGACCCACCAGCACGATATCCGGCCACCCGTCCCGGTCCAGATCGACCAGGGCGCACCCACCCGGTGCCGTATCCAGGATGCTCAAGGGCGATCGTCCCGCATGCCCGAGGGCAAACTCGATTCCTGCCTCCTCCGCTCGGTCCCGAAATGTCACCTCCGCCGCGGGAGGGGGCGGTGGGAGGGCGGTGCGATCGACCGAATGCCGTCGGCAGCCGGACTCGGTGAGCAGAGCGCCCACGGCGGCGGCCGCCGCCAGCCATCCTCGCGGCGTCATCTCGCCGCGGCCTGGGAGAGGAGCCGGCTAAGGCGGGCCCGCGCCTCCGCATTTCGTGGGTCACGCTGCAGGCCGCTGCGATAGAGCGGCACCGCGCGCTCCGGGTGTCCCGCGGCCACGTGCACTTCGGCAAGCTTGAACCGCAGCTCCGCGCTCTCCGGGTTGGCCCCAAGCTGGTCCCGCAGGTCGTTGACCGCACGGTCGTAGGCCGATTTCCGCTGGAACAGGTCGGTCATGCGCCGGCTTTCCGCCGTGTGTCCCACCTGCTGCTCGGTACGGGCCATGAGGAGATAGGCCTCGGTCAGGTCCGGGTTCAGGCGAATGGTCGCCGAAAGCGCCGACTCCGCTTCCGCCCAGTTTCCGGACGCGGTGAGGATCTGGGCGGCTTCCATGGGGACGTCGTCGCGCCCCGGGGCCAGGTCCCGGGCGTGCCGGAGCAGCCTGAGCGCTTCCTTGCGGTTTTCCGCCAGCGGCTCCTTGCGCGCCAGCACCTGCGCCAGGGCCAGCTGAGCGTCCACGTTGCCCGCGTCAAGCTTGAGCGCCTGCCGCGCCAGCGCCTCCGCTTCGTCCGCCTTTCGCTTCCGGAACAGCACGCGGCTCAGCTCCACCAGGGAGGGGGCATCCCCCGGCGCAACGCGTACTGCGTGACGCAGCGTATTCTCAGCATTATCGAACTGCTGGACCAGGGTCTGTGCGCTCCCGAGCTCGTACAGCGCGCGAACATTGTCCGGCTCCAGCTTCAGCGCCTCCGTGCTGACGGCGATCGCCCGGTCCGTCGCCCCCTGCGCCCGGTACAGGAATGCAAGCGCGACGCGCGGTTCGACGCTCCGCGGGTCCCGGCCGGCCGCCATCCGGAGGAGCTGGAACGCCTCCTCGACCCGGTGCTGGGCCAGGACCACCTTTCCGAGCTCCGTGAGCGCGCGCTCGTCGTCCGGCCGGCTTCCGAGGATGGTCCGGAGGGCGCGCTCAGCGTTCGGCAAATCGCCCGCCTCGATGGAGCGGCGAGCGTACCAGTACTGGGCGCGCCAGTTTGTGGGCTGGGCCACGACACGGTCCGCGAGCGTGGGGAGATCCGCGTGGCTCAGGTAGAACTCCTGGACCGCGGGGAGCCGCAGGCCCAGCAAGGTGGCGCCCGCGAGGAGCAGGACCAGCACTCCCACCACGAGGATTGAGCGCATGCGTTTCATCCGGTGATCACTTCCCCTCGGTTACCCGAAGTATCTGGTCGGCGGGGACATCTTTCATCCGGGTCACCGCACCACTCGGCCAGCGAATCTCGAGCTGATCCACGCGGCTGGCGGAGCCCAGACCCAAGTGCACGCGTGAGTCACACGCCGAGAGGTAGCTCCGAGAAGTGGTCACTTCCGCCACGCGCCGGGAGCCGGCCAGGGTGAGGGTGACGCGCGCCCCGAGGGCATCCCGATTGCTCTTCACCCCGCGGGCGGCGATCTCCAGCCAGTGATTGCCCGGAGAGGCCGTGCTCTTCAACAAGCGCACCTTCCCATCCATATCCACCACCAGCAGTCCCATTCGTCCATCGTTTGCGTAGTCCGCGCAGGCCACCGCGCGGCCGGCGATCGGCACGCTCAGGTTCGCGCTGTCGGCCAGCTCGAACGTGCCGTTCCCGCGGTTGTGGAAGAGCCGCGCCGGCTCCCGGTAGA
>CAYQDT010000459.1:0-4289 GCA_964416225.1 uncultured bacterium | reverse complement strand
CTCGTCGTCAACAACCAGGATCAGGTTCTCCATCGTTTCAGATGCGTGCCGAATGAACGTTCGGGCAGGACGTTCGGGTTCGATGTTCAGGTTAGAATGGTGCAGACCGCAGCCGCCCGCTCCGGTGCTGGAATGGATTTGCCGCCGGGCGTCGAGAGGGGCTACAATACCGGCGCCCCGGACCTCGATCTACGCCGGTTCCGCAGCCGAAACTGTACCATCTCGTACGGCCGAGCGTAAGACGGATTTCATTGCCGGGAGATATTGCCACCATGCCCCTGACAACTAAACAACGTGCCTACCTCCGAGGGCTCGGACAATCTCTCCGCCCCCAGCTCCATCTCGGGCACGAAGGCCTGACGGAGGGGGTGCAGGGGAACCTGGAGGGTCTGTTCAGGCGCCGGGAGCTGGTGAAGGTTCGGATCCTCAACACCGCGGATGAGGAGCCGAAAGAGGTGGCGGCTTCGATGGCGGTGGCCGCGCGGGCGGAACTGGTGGGCGTGGTCGGAAAGACCTTTGTCCTCTACCGCCCCAATCCGGAGTTGAAGGAGCGCATCGAGCTGCCGGAACCGGGATGAGCGACGGTGAGGCCGTGCGGCGTCGCGGTCAGCGGTCCAGCGCATCCAGCAGGCGGTGCGCCTCCCGGGTGAAGTGGGTCGGCATATCGAGGGCAATCGTCTCGGCCAGCGCCCGCCGTGCTCCCGCGACATCCCGCAGCTCGCGCCGGCACAGGGCGAGATGGTATAGGCCGTTGGGCCGGTAGACCGGATCCGGCCCGGAGTCGAGGTAGCGCTGCCACCGCTTGCCGCTCGCCTCGTGTTCTCCCAGCAGGAGCAGCGCGTACCCGACTCCGGCGTCGCACGCGCGGCGAACCTCGGCGTCCATACTGTTCAGCGCGAGCCGGGCATCGAGGCTCGCGATCAGCGCTCGTGCCTCGTCGGATCGACCCAGAAGCGCCAGGGCACGGGCGCGGGTCGCATCGCTCCAGAGCCCGAGCTTCGGGTCATTCGCCAGCTCCGGCACGCCGTCCAGGAGCCGCAGCGCCGCTTCCGCGCAGCCGCACTCCACCTCCAGGCCCGCTTCCGCGAGCGTCACCACCGCCAGGCTGCGCCGCTCCGCGGAAGGCTTCGCGTGGCCTTTCGCCTCCCGTGCCTGCCGGTAGGCCGTGCGGGCAGCGTCCCACTGGCCGCGCAGGCGCAGGCAGTCGGCCTCGATCATCCGCGCCTGGCGGCGGGCATCCAGGCTCATCTGTACCGCTTCCGTGGAGCCGCGGACCGCCTCCGTCAGCTTGCCGCGCTTCATCTGCACGATGCTGATCGAGACGCGGTAGCGAGCCGCCTGGTCCCGGTTGCCGGTCTGCAGCGCCAGTTCGTAGGCTCGCTGGCGGTGGGCCTCGGAGCGATCCAGCATGCCGAGCGCGGAATACCCAATTCCGGCGGTGCTGTGCGCATTGTTCCGGCTCGCCGCATCCGGGTGAAGCGTCAGCGCCTCTTCCGCATAGCGGACTGTCTCATCCGCATGTCCCGCGTTGAAGGAGGCGAGGGCCAGCTGCACCAGAATGCGTGGTCGCAGTGCCGCGAGTTGGCTCGGAAGCTGCTGGAGCGCCTCCCGGTAAACGGCGCACGCGGCGTCATACCGCAGTTCCCCCTCGTGCCGCCGTGCCTCGTTCAGGTACCAATCCGTCTCCCGCGGGGCCTCCGTGCTCTGCCGGGAGACCCGCGCCCGCTCCGACGCTGCACCCGCCGGGTCTCCGAGGCCTTCCAGGCAGTCGGCAAGCCGCTGCCGCAGCATCACTTCCAGGTTCGGCTTGTGCGGGACGGAGAGCGCCGCGCGGAGCTGCTCGGCGGCGGCGCCGTAATTCCCCGAGTCCATGTAGATCCAGGCAAGCCGGTAGCGGAGGTTCGGCTTGCACCGCTCTCCCCGCAGGGTGCGCTCCGTAACGGCCCGCTCCAGGAATCTGCGTGCCGCGTCCGGTTGTCCTCGCCGCTGGAGCGCGTCGACGACCGCCAGCACCCAGAGCTGATGGCGTGCCTCCTGCAGCAGCGTGAAGAGCACGCAGACGAGCACCGCCCCCAGGAATGCCAGCCAGATCCACATCCCGCCTGCCCTCCGATGAGTCGGCCGGATTGCCGCACTCCGGTGTCGCTCCGCGCACCGTCAGGTTGGCCGCCACCCCGGTGGAAATCCTGGCCGGTGGGCTGCGTGTCGGAGCCATTCTGCCGTCCCGCATCCGGATCGGGCCGCGCCGGCCAAGCACCGCCCGTTCCAGGGCGGCGGAGTGCGCGCGAGACGGAACGCAACCGTGCGCGGAACGGAGCCGTCTGCGCGCTGGCGAGCGGGCTTGACGGTCCGAGGGACCCGACGATACTCTTTCAATGAGGTAGTCCGTCGCCCGACGGCCAGATCCTCGCCCGGCGCGCCAGCACGGTCGCTGCACCCTTTTCCTGCCCTCGAGGTTTCCATGTTCACCCAGTCATCCCTGGACCCACTGTCCCAACTGTCGCTGGCGGACGAAGTGGCCGCGGGCAGGTACACGCGTGAGGAATTAGCGGGTTACCTGCGCACCATGTGCGAGATTCGCGAATTCGAAGACGGCCTCTACAACCTGTACCGCGCCGGCAAGCTCAAGGGCGCAACGCACATGTCCGCAGGCCAGGAAGCGGTACCCACCGGTGCGTGCGCGGCCATCACTCGGCGCGACCTGGTGGCGAGCACCCATCGCGGCCACGGCCATTGCGGCGCCATGGGCAACCTCATGGCGGAATCCGAGGCGGAGCGCCAGCAGCACTGGAACGCGATGATGGCGGAGCTGTTCGGCAAGACGACGGGCTACTGCCGCGGCCGGGGCGGCTCCATGCACATCGCCGACGTGGAGCGCGGGAACCTGGGGGCCACCGGCATCGTTGCCGGAAACCTTCCCGTGGCCACCGGCGCGGCCATGGCGGAGTTTCTGAAGGGGAGCTCCAGCGTGGTGCTCTGCTTCTTCGGAGACGGCGCCACGAACACCGGCGCGTTTCACGAAGCGCTGAACATGGGAGCCGCGCTCTTCGGCGGCCTCCCGGTGGTGTATATCTGCGAGAACAACCTGTATGGGATGTCCGTCCCCTTCTGCGCCAGCAGCGTGGAAGAGTGCGCGCACAAAGCCTCGAAGATCGAGCATATTGCGGATCGCGCCGAAGCCTACCCGATGCCCGGAGTGACGGTGGACGGCCAGGACGTGCTGGCCGTGCGGGCCGCCGTGGAGGCTGCCGTCGACCGCGCCCGCTCCGGTGGGGGGCCGACCCTCATCGAGTGCAAGACGTACCGCTACTACGGCCACAGCATGAGCGATGCGCGCGCCTATCGGAGCCGCGACGAGGAGCGCCAATGGCGCGAGCGAGATCCGATCGATATCCTGGATCGCCGCCTGGTGGAAAGCGGGCTCTTCACGCAGAGCCAGACCGAGGCCATTCGCGCGCAGGCCCGGACCACCATCGACGAGGCGGTCCGCTTCGCGCTGGAGAGTCCGCTTCCGGATCCCTCCGAGCTGTATGACAACGTGTTCGTGGACCCGGATCCCGCGGAGGTGAAGCGGCAGATCCAGGCGGAGCAGGCGGTCCTGGCGCGCGTCCGCCCGGCCGAGAAGGGGTTCTACGAGGCGTTTTACAGCTCAACCGCGCTGGATCCGCAGAACCCGCTGCCCCGGCTGGGCAAGGCTGAGATCGAGCAGTATCAGAAAGAGCACGGGATACGGGTCATCCCGATGGTCGAAGCCCTCCAGGAGGCCCACCGCGAGGAGATGGCGCGTGACGAGCGGGTCATCGTGATGGGTGAGGATATCGGCATCTATGGCGGCGCGTATGGCGCCACGCGCGGGCTCTACCAGCAGTTCGGGCCGCGGCGCGTGATCGATACGGCCATCTCAGAGGCTGCCGTGGTCGGCGGCGCATGCGGCGCGGCAATGCGGGACCTCCGTCCCATTGCCGAAATCATGTACATCGACTTCATCACGATCTCCAGCAACCAGCTCGTCCATAACATCGCCTATAACCGGTACCAGTTCGGCGGGAAGATCAAGGTCCCGTGCGTCATCCGGACGGAAGGCGGAGTCGGGCGCTCCTTCGCGGCCACGCACAGCGAGAGCCTGGAGAGCTGGTTCGTGCATATCCCCGGTCTGTACGTGGTGATGCCCAGCACTCCGTACGACGCAAAGGGCCTGCTGAAGAGTGCAATCCGCGACGATAACCCGGTGCTGTTCATCGAGCACAAGGAGATGTACAGCAAGGTGATGGGTCCGGTTCCGGAAGAGG
>CAYQDT010000458.1:0-4290 GCA_964416225.1 uncultured bacterium | reverse complement strand
CCCGCCGCTCGTTGAGCCCGGTAGGGTGCCGGCGAACGCCGGCACTCCCGTCCGCGGAGGGCTGGTTGGAGCGGCCCGCCCGCTTCCTCGCCGCATACTCAACCGCCCTGGGCCTACCCCGGCGCCGCCGGGCCGCGGCTAAGACTTGCAGGGCGCCTGGAGGATCATCACCACCTGCCAGGCCATGGCGCGGGATGCGGGGATCCGGCGGAACAGCGCCTGGTCCACGCTGCCCAGCGCCTGCGCCAGCCGAGGGTAGCCCGGCGCCTTGCGGAACGGCACGCCCAGCAGGGTGCAGAGGTGGAAGAACTCGTACCGGTTCTCGTGGAACTCCCCCTTCAGCCACTCGAGCTCGCTCCACGTGAGCGGATGCTCGTCATGGGTGCGGAGGCCCGGCGTCCATTTCCGGAAGGCGTTGATGGCCGGGTTGTGCCCGAGCGGCTCGATGAAGATGGCCAGGCCGTCCGGGCGGAGGATGCGGCGCATCTCCGGGATCGCCTTCTCCAGGCAGAGGTGGTGCAGGATGCCCCAGCCGCACACGATGTCGAAATGATTGTCCGGAAAGGCGGTCGCCTCCGCGTCCCGGACCAGGAACTCGGCGTCCCGGATCCCGGCGGCTTCCGCGCTGGTCCGGGAGAGCTCCACGGCCACGTCCGAAATATCAATGGCGGTGTAGCGAGCGCCGTGCTCCGCGAAGAAGCGGGCCGAGCTGTCCATTCCGCAGCCGTATTCCAGCACGGATTTTCCGGGGCAGAGCGGAGTCAGGTAGCTCTTGTAGAACTCCTTGCTCGCCCGGAGCGCCGAGTAGTACTTCGTGGTCGGGTCCGTGGTTCCCACCTGGTACCCAACGTCGAAGAAGCGCTTTTGTTCCTCTTTATCGATCTGAAGCATACTTCCTGGCTCCTTGCGCCGGTCCGGGCGCGGACCACGCGGCGGGCGCGGCTGAGACAATTTCCACCGGAGGCGCGGAGAGGGGATGCAAGTGCTTCCGGGTGAACCGCGTGGCTGCTTGTAACCCGCTTGTACCGCCCTGGAGCAAAAGCTAAACCGGAGGAGCACGGCTGTTGAGCGCGCCGCCGGCCGGCCGTTCTACCGGCCGGGCGCGGGCGGGTCGGCGAGCAGGCCTTCCCGCACCGCGAAGACGGCGGCCTCGGTCCGGTTGGGAAGGCCGAGCTTCTGGAAGATACTCTGGATGTGCGTCTTCACGGTGCTGACGCTCATGAGGAGCTCCGCGGCGATCTGCTGATTGGTGAGGCCGCGCGCCACCTGGGCCAGCACTTCCTTTTCCCGCTCGGTGAGCAGGTGGAGCGGCTGCTCCTGCTCCCGCACCTGCTGAATCAGCCGGGAATAGGCGCCGAAGATGCGGGCGGAGACCTGGCGGCTGAACCAGGCTTCGCCGCGCGCCACCGCGCGGATGGCATCCGGGAGCACGGCCATTGCGCGGGACTTGCCGAGAAACCCCATGGCGCCCGCGCCGGCCGCCTGAAGCTGCGTCTCCTCGGACTCGTCCCCGCTGAGCACCAGCACGCTCGGCTTTTGCGGCCACGCGCCGATTTGCTCGAGGACCTTCAGGCCGCTCACGCCGGGGAGCGAGAGGTCCAGCAGGAGGATGTCCGGCTGCAGGGCCCCCGCCTTCGCCAGCGCCTCCTCACCGTCGCCGGCGTTTCCCAGCACCTGGAACTCCGGCTGCAGGCTCAGAATCTCGGCGACCAGGCTGCGCAGGAGCGCGTCGTCTTCAGCGATCAGAATCGAGATGCTCATGCGGAGGTGCCTGCGCGGAACTGCTCATCGGGGATGGCGATCGGGGATGGTCACGGTCCGCCGGAGCGGTGGTCCGGTGGGTGGCGACGCGGGGTGGCTCGGATCGGTAGGCGCCGGACCGAAGGGCGATTGTGGACGAGCGGCGGCGTGACGTGACGGAGGCGAGGCGGCGCCGCCGCTATGAGGTCGGCTATCCGAGCCGGGCACTCCTTCTTGGAGCGCGGAAACGGCTTATCGGCTCCGGCAGCCGACCCATCCCGGAATCGGGTCGAACCCCGCCGGTGCGGCGGGGTTCGGCGGGGTTCGGCGGGCGCATGCCGCCTCCTCCCGATCCGGGGCCGGCGGCAGCCTCCGGGGGCTTTCCGGGCGGGTTTCGTGCGGCGAAATCTCTCTCCATCATCCGATGGAGTGTCCCTCAACCTTTTGTATGATTTTCCGATTTGGGACTTGGCCCTTCGATGGAACCCGTGAATAATGCTGGTGATTGAGGGCCTGGTTGTCCGGCGAGCGGCATGGCTGTTGTCGAGCAATGGGCACCCTGGTCCATCCCACTGAATTCTGGGTTCTCCGCGGAGAGCCGGTTCCCACCACCGACCGCGCCAGGCGCCCCGGGCTCCGGCGCGGCGTGGGATGAAGGACAGCATATGAGCTGGACTCGTAAATTACACGCGCTGGCGGCCGTCGCCGCCGGCACTCTACTGCTGTTGGGCTCGGCGGGTGACGCGCACGCGGGGACCCTCTCCGGAGACCTGACCCAGATCGTTCAGGGACTGCTCCAGCCGCGCGTCCGGGTGATCATCCAGACGGTGGGCGCCCCGTCCAGCCTGCTGCTCACGACGATCTCCCTCCTGGGCGGCAAGGTCTACGCCAACTTCACCAGCATCAACGGGCTGGCGGTCGACCTTCCGACCACCTCCATCGGGACGCTGGTGGCCCGGTTAGATGTGGATCACATCTCGCTCGACCTACCGGTCACGGGAAGCCTGGACCTTTCCAGCGCCGCGGTCGGCGCCACGGCCGCCCGCCAGAGCACGGGCCTCAGCGGCGCGGGCATCGGCGTGGCGGTGCTGGATTCGGGGATCGCGCCGCACCCCGACCTGGTGACGCCTGCCAGCCGCATCGTCGGCTGGAGGGACCTGGTGAATGGAAAGCTGACCCCTTACGATGACGGCGGTCACGGCACCCATGTGGCCGGCATCATCGCCGGGAACGGGACCGCCGCCGCCACCGCCGGCCGGGACCTGCGTGGAATGGCGCCGGGGGCGAACCTGATCGGGGTGAAGGTGCTGGATCAGAACGGCGGCGGCTGTGCCAGCCGCGTGATCCAGGGCCTGGATTACTGCCTGGCCAACCGCCAGAAGTACAACATCCGCGTGGTGAACCTCTCGCTCGGCCAGCCGGCGCACGAATCATACCGCTTCGATCCGCTCTGCCGCTCCACGGAGGCCGTGTGGCGCTCCGGAATCGTGGTGGTGACCGCGGCCGGAAACTACGGGCGCAAAAACATCTCGGACCCGAACAGCGGCACGCAGTACGGCTACATCGTCAGCCCCGGCAATGACCCTCTGGTAATCACGGTCGGCGCCACACGCACGATGTACACCCCCGATCCGAGCGATGATCTGATGACGACCTACTCCTCCCGGGGAGCGACCTTGTTCGATCACGTGCTGAAGCCGGATCTGGTGGCGCCGGGGAACCGCGTGGTATCACTGGGCGCCGGACTGCTGGCGGCGAACAACCCCGGCAGCGTGACCACGCTCGGCGGCGCCCAGTACCTCCAGCTGTCCGGGACGAGCATGGCGACGCCCATGGTGGCGGGCGCGGTGGCCGTCCTCCTCCAGCAGAGCCCGGGCATCTCGCCGGATACCGTGAAGATCCGGCTCATGCACTCGGCCGTCAAGCAGTGGAACCCCACCGTCAGCGAGAGTATCTTCGCCCGCGGCGCCGGGCTGTTGAACGTGCCTCGCCTGCTCGCGCGGCCGGAGAACGCGACCGGCTACGCCTACTCACCCACGGTTCAGCGCGGCACCCAGACCGGAGTCTTCACGATCACGGGCGGCAGCGCGCTCTGGGGCGATACCCAGTACTTCGGGAACCAGGCGCTGTGGAGCGATCAGGCGCTGTGGGCGGACCAGGCGGTCTGGAGCGACCAGGCAGTCTGGAGTGACCAGGCGCTGTGGGCGGACCAGGCAGTCTGGAGCGACCAGGCGCTGTGGGCGGACCAGGCAGTCTGGAGCGACCAGGCCCTGTGGGGTGACTGACACGCTTTACGGCGGTCACTCACCCGGGTGAAGTGCTCCGGCCGCTCGCGAACGGCCCGCAAAAACGTCCTCCGGAGCCAGTACTGGCTCCGGAGGACGTTTGTCGATTCGGGGTGCCGGAAATGCGAGACCCGGGCCGCCGGCTTCCGGTGCCCAGGGATCGGCGGAGCGGCCGCCTACCGTGTTTCCACGATCCGGCACCAGCCGAGCTGGATGGCGGTTGGAATCGGCTGGCCGAAGATTCCGCCGGCATACGCCGAGAGCA
>CAYQDT010000457.1:0-4295 GCA_964416225.1 uncultured bacterium | reverse complement strand
CGGAGCTGGTACGTGCGGGTGTACGGGCCCAGCTTCATGTATCTGAAGTTCCGCTGCTCACGCTGCAAGCGGATGGGCGAGAAGTTCATCGAGCAGGACAAGTGGGACGACTCCATCCTGCGGGACATTCCTTCCGAGGTCTCGCTGGACGAGAAGCGACGCTTCGAGCAGCTCGGCCGGATCTCCGTCGACGAGGAGATCGAGTTCCACTTCGCCCTGGAAGAGCCCGGCTTTCTCAAGCGGGCGGGGGACGAGGAAGAGTAGCTGCGGCACCGTTGTGAGCGGGCGGGTCAGGGTTTTCCCTGACCCGCTTCCGCGTACGGATCAGAGGATGGGCCGCTCGTGAGCCGCGGCGGCGAAGCCGGGCAGGACCTCCAGCGGTTCTTCGCCCTCCTCCGGGCCGGCTCCGTCCTCCGCGTCCAGGACGGCGAGGAACGCCTGCACCACGCGCGGGTCGAACTGCGTGCCGGCTCCCGCCTCCAGCTCTTCCCGGGCGCGCTCTGGCGAGAGCGCCCCGCGATAGCTCCGGTGAGAGGTCATCGCCACGTAGGCGTCGGCAATTCCGACCACGCGCGCTGCCAGCGGGATGTTCTCCCCGCGCAGGCCGCTCGGATAGCCCGTCCCATCCCAGCGCTCGTGATGGCGGAGGATCGCGTCCGACACCCCGCGCAGGGCCGGGACCCGCCGAATCCACTCATGGCCCACCCGCACGTGGGAGCGCACCAGCTCCCGCTCCTCCGGCGAGAGCGGCCCCGGCTTGTTCAGCACGCCGTCACTGATCCCCGTCTTGCCGATATCCCGAAGCGCGGCGGCATGCGTGATCACGCTGAGCGCGTCGCCGGACTGACCGAGACGGCGACCGGTAAGCCGCGCGTAGCGGGCTGCGCGCCGCGCTCCGTCGGCGGCGCCGAAGCAGCCCTCGAGCGCACCCGCCAGAACGCCGAGGGTGGTGGCGTAAGAACGGATGCTCCGGCCCTGCTCCCGGGCATTCTGCACGGCGATTGCGGACTGGCCGCCGAGCATCAGAAGCGTTTCGACATCCTCCTCATCGAACTCTGCGCCGGCGCGGTCCCCCACCAGCAGCACCCCGGTGAGGTCCCGGTGCAGCGGAATGCGCGCCGCGACGCAGTTCTGAAAAGTCTCGTCCGGGTGGGCCGGCTCCGGCAACTCCGCGCTCTCCGTGTGACAGATGAAGGCGCGCTCGTGCCGGAGCACCTGGGCGCACACGGCCGCCAGGTAGGGCGAGGCCGGGGACGCCGGGTAGTCCGCCACGCCCTCCGCCGCGCAGACCCGCACCCTTCCCTCCCGGCCGGCAAGCAGGTACATCCCGCGGCTGGCACCGGTCATCTCCAGAGCCGCGCGCAGGGTTTGCGCGTAGACGTCGCCGGAGACGAGCGCGCCATGGATCTCATTCATGCGACGCGTCATGCGCTCGGTCCGCTCTTCACGCCGCTCGGCCTTCGCCCGAACGTGCTCCATCTGCCGCCGCGCCACGTCGGCGTCCTCGGCCAGCCGCTTCCGCTCGCCCTCGGCCTGCGCCAGCTCCTCCCGCGCCGTTGCGAGCTGCCGCTCCAGATCCATGACGCGGCGCTCCCAGCCGCTGATCAAATCAGCCATTTCCGCCTGAGCACGCTGCAGGCTGGAGAGAATGCCGTCGGACGGGCGACCGGCTTCCCCCTTTGCGGCAACAGGCTGCTCGACTTCTGATGCATTCGCCATCCACGGCTCCTTGCGCGCGAGATTCTCCATAAGACCTGCGGTAGCGCTTTATACCACCCCCGGCCGGGCCGCAAGCATCCGAGCTCCCGAGACAGGTGCCGCACGCTCCGGCGCGGAACGGGATGCCGGGGCGCCGTCCACGCCCGCGCTCCTTCCCTTCGCCGGATGAACGTCTGCCTGAGAAACCCGTTCGGAAATCTCGACTGGCGCCTTGTGCACGAGTGGGTCGTCCGGGAGGCGTTCCTTGTGCTGCGTGGCCCGGAATGGAGACGATTGGTCGTCGGGCTCGCCGCGCCGTTCCTTGTGGCGTGTCTCGCCTTCATCGCCCACCCGGCGCAGCTCGTCCATCGCCTGCATGCCGGTCCGGATAGCGGGCTTCTGGCCTGGGTTCTCGGGGCGGATGCGGCGTTCTGGTACGGCGTCTATCGCTGGTCCGGCGGCCGGATGCGCCGGGCGGCACGATCGGGGCTGCCCGCGGAGCTATGGCTCGCCGGTTGCGGTATCCGCCTCGTACTACTCGCCCAGGCGATTGCGCACGCACTCCTCGTGGGTCTTCTGGCTGTGATCTGGCTTCCCGGCGTGCTGTTGATCTGCGCGGCGCGCGGCCTCACCCCGGACCACGCGGCCGCGTTCTGCTTCACGCTGTTCGTGTCGGCGTGCCTCGCGGTCGGCGGTGCACTCGCGGCGGCCCAGGCACACCCCACGCGGGGCGCAGCGCAGCTCTTATCGGAGTTCGCGGGGATTCTGGTGCTGAGCCACGGTCTCGCCAAGCTCCTGCCGCAGTTCGGGTGGATGTCCACCGTCAGCGGGTGGGTCTTCAGCTACAATCCCCTGGCAGCGACCTTCGCCGCGATGGGCATCCACGGACAGCACTGGCGGGTGGCCGTGCTGGTCTCCGCGGCCCTATCACTGTTCCGGCTGCACGCCAGCTTCCGTGCGCTTCCCAACGATGCCCCGCCCGAAAGCGGATCGAACCGGGTATACAGGGAGGTTCCAATCATCCGGATCACTACCTGGCGCGAATGGGACGGAGCGGCGCACTCCGGACGCCGGGAGCTCCCGGTGGACTCCCCGCTGGAATGGTGGGAGCAGGTTGCGGGCACTCGGGTTCAATTCGGTGCCGTGATCCTCGTACCCGCCGCGCTCTTCGCCCCCGTTTTCATCTTCTTCAGTCTGCTCTCCTCGAAGGTCGCCATGATCCTGTACTGGCTGGGCCTCTGGACGGCAGCCGGCATCTGCGCGCAGAACGCATGCGCGGCCGCGGCCGGCGAGCGGGAGAACGGGCGCTGGCCGGAGTTGCTGCTCACGCGGATCCGGGCAGAAGAGTGGATGATCGCCAAGCTTCGCCGCGCCTGGGCATCCGCTGCCGCTCCGATGGTCGTGGCCGCGGGCTCGGTCGTGCGGGCGTCTCTCGCCGGAGGTCAGCCAAGCTGGAACCGGACCGTATGGGCACTGCTGGCCACCGCGATTGTCCCCTCAGCGGCGTGTGTAGGAGGGGCCGTGATTGGGCTCCGCTCCCGGAGCGCCGGTGAGGGGTACGGCCGGACCGCTGCCAGCACGGTCGGCGTGACCCTCCTTCTGGCACTCATCGCCGGACTGGGTTTCCCCACCGGCGGGGCGGAGTGGCTCTGGCCGATTCATACCGCGCTGCTCAGCCTCGGGACGCCAGGGACGGCGGGGATGGGGCCCGGCGCCTGGGTTGGGCTGGCGCTCTGGCTGGCCGGCGCGGCGATCGGCTGGACGACGCTTCGCCGGCGCTGCCGGGAATGGGCGCTTCAGCATCCGTGAAGCGCTGGAGGCTCAGCCGCGAAGCCGCGCGACCGTCCGCTCGAGGATCCCCAGCGCTTCGTCGAGCTGCTCACGGGTGGTGCCGCGCCCCAGGGAAAACCGCACGCAGCTCACCGTCCGCTCATGCGGCAGCCCGAGGGCCTGGACGACGTGAGAGGGCTCGATAGCGCCAGCCGTACAGGCGGAGCCGGAGCTGCACGCCACGCCTTCCAGGTCCAGGTTGAGGACCAGCAGGTCACTCTCCGCGCCGGGAAAGGAGAGATGCGCGTTATTCGGGAGACGGTCCCGGCGCGGACCATTGAGATAGGCGTCCGGAATGCGCTCGAGGACCTGGTCGATCAGGTAATCCCGCAGCTCCGTTATCCGCCGGCTGGTCTCCGCCTGATCGCTCACCGCTAGCTCCAGCGCCGCGGCAAGCCCCACGGCCCCCCCTACGGCTTCCGTTCCCGGCCGCCGGCCCCGCTCCTGGCCGCCGCCATGCAGCAGGGGCTGGAAGCGAGCGCCCCGGCGCGCCCAGAGGACCCCGATCCCCTTCGGACCGTAGAATTTGTGCGCCGTGAGAACGAGGAAGTCGGCGCTCCAGTCCTGGACGTTGAGCGGAAGGGCGCCGGCCCACTGAACGGCGTCCGTGTGGAAGAGCACGCCCGCCTCGCGGCACACCGCCCCGATCTCGGCAACGGGCGCCAGCGTCCCGATCTCGTTGTTCGCGGCCATCAGGGACACGAGAAAGGTCTCCGGCCGGATCGCGCTCCGGAGGGCCTCCGGATCGACCCGTCCCTCGCCGTCCA
>CAYQDT010000456.1:0-4295 GCA_964416225.1 uncultured bacterium | reverse complement strand
AGGCGCGCAGGATTACCTCATCAAGGGAAAGGTGGACAGCAACCTGCTCGTCCGTGCCATGCGGCACGCGATCGAGCGCCACCGAATGATCACCGAGCTGGAGGCCGCCCGCCGCCAGGAGCACTACGTCGCCACGCACGACATCCTGACCAGCCTTCCCAATCGTCAGCTCTTCAATGATCGACTGACGGTGGCCATTGCCGACGCGCAGCGGAACCGCCATCAGGTAGCGCTGCTGTTCATCGACCTGGATCGCTTCAAGAACGTCAATGATTCCTTCGGACACGCCTCGGGCGACCGCCTGCTGCAGGCGGTGGCGCTGCGTCTCCAGAGCTGCCTCCGAGAGATGGACACGGCCGCTCGCCTGGGCGGTGACGAGTTCACGGTGATCATCACGCGGGTCCAGCGGGTGCAGGACGCGGCGCGAGTTGCGGAGAAGCTCATCGCCGCCCTGGCTCGTCCCTTCCGTCTAGACGGGCGCGAGCTCTTCATCACCCCCAGCATCGGGATCAGTATGTTTCCCGCGGACGGGGGGGATCCGGACCACCTCCTGCGCAACGCGGACGTGGCGATGTATCGCGCCAAGCAGAGCGGCCGGAATAACTTCCGGTTCTATCTACCCTCCATGAACGCGCAGGCCCTGGAGCGGATGGAGCTGGAGCGCGCGCTCCGGCAGGCGGTGGGGCGGGATCAGCTCGTCCTGCACTACCAGCCGCAGATCGATGTTTCCACGGACCGGGTCATCGGGATGGAAGCGCTCGTCCGCTGGAATCACCCGGAGCGGGGGCTCATGTCTCCCATCCACTTCGTGCCGCTGGCGGAGGAGACGGGCCTGATTGTTCCCATCGGCGAGTGGGTGCTCCAGGCGGCCTGCGAGCAGAGCCGGCGGTGGCGAGATGCCGGCCTCCCGCCGGTGACGATTGCGGTGAACTTCTCCGCCCGCCAGTTCCAGCAAGAAGATCCGGTCACGACCGTCCGGCGGTGCCTGCAAGAGGCTCGGCTCCCCGGGTCCAGCCTGGAGATCGAGATCACCGAGAGCGTCCTCATGGCGGACGTGAGCGCGGCCGCAGATACGCTGCATCGCCTGCGCGACCTGGGGGTCCAGGTCTCGCTGGACGATTTCGGCACCGGATACTCCTCGCTTAGCTATCTGAAGCGGTTTCCCCTGGAGAAGCTGAAGATCGACCAGATCTTCGTTCAGGCCCTCTCCCGGGAGCCGCGCGACCGCGCCATCATCTCCGCCATCGTCGGCCTGGCGCACAGCCTGCGGATGAAGCCGATCGCCGAAGGTGTCGAGACAATCGGGCAGCTCGAAACCCTCCGCTCCCTCGACTGCCACGGGGTGCAGGGCTACCTGTTCAGCCACCCGCTGCCCGCGGAGGACGCCGCCGCTTTTCTTGAGCGACGGAGCGGCCTCCTCCATCCGGGGCGACTCGCGGCCGGCTCCCCACGCGGTTGACGCGCCTACAGAGCGTGGACTGCGGCGAACGGGCCGGCGCTCCCGCGAGCGGGCCCCTCTGCGGAGCCCGAGCCGGCGCGACACAATAGTACGGGAGGTGGTGCCATGGCGGTGATCGCGAAGGGTGGGCGGGAACTGATCTCCGAGATCGACGGGGCGCCGGTGCGGCAAGGAAGCGGCGCGTTCTGGTGGCTCGGACAGCACAGCTTCGTTCTCAAGCTAGGCGCGACCATCATCTATATCGATCCGTACCTGGAGCCCAATCCGGCACGGCAGACGCCGCCGCTCGTCACGCCGGACGAAGTGGCCCATGCCGATCTGGTGCTCTGCACCCACGATCATCTCGACCACATCGACCCATTTGCAATCTCCGGAATCGCGCGGGCTTCCGCCAGGACCGTGTTTGTCGCGCCGCGCCCGCACGGCGAGCGGATGCTGTCCCTCGGCGTTCCGGAGTCGCGGCTGCAGCTGTTGAACGACGGCGAGGAGCTGGTCGCGGCCGGGCTCCGCATCTCGGCGGTCAGGTCGAAGCACGAGTTCTTCGACGCAACGGCGGAGGGCTACCCGTACCTGGGGTACGTCGTCAGCGGGAACGGAGTGTGCGTCTATCACAGCGGCGACACGCTGGTCTATGACGGCCTGGCCACAGCGCTCCGACGTTGGGAGCTGGACGCCGCATTTCTCCCCATCAACGGGCGGGACGCGGAGCGGTACCGGAGCGGCTGCATCGGGAATATGACCTATCAGGAGGCCGTCGATCTCGCGGGGGAGCTGCGCGTCGGTCTCGCGGTGCCGGCGCACTGGGACATGTTCGCGGGAAACTCCGAGGACCCGCAGCGATTCGTCGCCTACCTCGCGGCGAAGTTTCCGGACGTGCCCTGCTGGGTGGGTCAGCCGGGCGTGCTCGTGCGGTTCGCGTCCCGAAATCTCGGGCAAGCGGCGCGCCGGAGAGCAGCTCTGCGAGCTTTACCCGATTGCAGCGGACCCGGGCTTGCGACAGTGGGAGCTCCGCCGGCCGGCAGCTCCCGGTCACAGCCGGGCCGTCACCTCGCCGACCACCGCCTCACGCGTGTTGAGGATGGGGGTCCGCAGCAGGTCGATCAGGCGGGGCGGGACGGGCTCCGGAAGAGAGCCGAAGCGGCGGAGCAGGGAGAGGGTGATGGGCGCGAGGGGACGGGCGGAACCGTCCTCTACCTTGACGGCGATGCCGACGCCGCCCGAGAAGACTCCCACGGCCTGACACCCCTCCGCGCCTCCTTTGCAAACGAGAGTTCCCGGCGCGCTCTCCAGCAGCACGGTATCGAACCCCCCTTCCCCGCGTACCATCCCCGGCTCCGCGTTCATCGCCCGGGTAATCCGGCCTGCGGCGGGGGCATACGCGGTGGGTAGGAGCCGCGGATCCGCGAGGCGCGCGAAGCCGAGTGCGAGCTCGCGCAATGAGAGCAGGTACGTGGGAACGCCGCACCCGTCGACGCCCCACCGCAGCCGCTCGGGTTCGATGGAGCACGCCGCCGCCAGCACCTGCCGGATCTCCCGCTGCACCGGATGCTCAGCCTCCCAGTACCCCTGCAGCGGCGCCTCAAGGACCCGCGCCAGGGCGAGCATCCCCGCGTGTTTCCCCGAGCAGTTGTTATAGATGCGGGTCGGCTGCTCTCGGGCGCGTATGAGCGCATCCCGGGAGGGGAGGTGCGGCACCCCATGCGGCCCGCAATAGAGGTCCTCTTCCGACGCACCGATCTTTGCCAGAATGCGGGCCACCGCCTCGCGATGCCGGGGCTCCGCCGAATGCGACGCGCAGGTTACCGCGATCTCTGCCGGAGTGAAGTCGAAGCGGTCCGCGGTTCCGCAGGCGATCCCGGCCAGCGCCTGCAGCGGCTTCAGCGATGAGCGCGGAAACGTGGGGTGCTCCGCGTCGCCCGCCGAAAACAACACGTCGCCCGCGCTGTTCAATACCACCGCGTGTCCGAAGTGGCGACTCTCCACCACCCCACCGCGGGTCACCTCGGCGAGCAAAGCGGGAAGAGGGGAGGGCGGCCGCGGCACGGTGAGGCTCCTGGAACAGTGATTGGCTGGAGTGCCGGGCGACGACGGGGTCGCGTGCCGGGGCGCGCCGTCCCGGCCCCGCCCGACAGGCGGCTAGAGATCGTTGCCGTCGCGATTCACGGCTCCCGGGATGTTGAACCCGATGCGCCCGGTGGGCACGGCCGTCTTCACGCGCTTCAGGATCGCGACGAGCTGCAGCGGGCTGGTTCCCGGAACCGGAGACACGAAGGCGAGCTCCCAGCCCTCTTCGCCCAACGCGTTCAAATCGACTTCGAAATCAGGCACGGAACCCATCAACTGCCGGTATTCCCACCGGGTGGAGCTCATGTCGCCAGCCATCGTTTTCTCCATTGCGGACGCGCGGGTGTCCAGCGGCACCCGCTCACAGCATACCTTGCTCCACTACCGCCCGACGGGTCCGCCGGCGGTTGAAAAGGCGCTGCTCATCTGGTTTGCAATCCAGAGCGACGCGATTTCAAAGAGCGCGTAAAGCACCATCGGGAGGAGGACCACCAGCGCGGCCTTCCAGCGGGGGAGGCCGAAGAGCTGCTTCACACCGATCGTGCAGAGATAGAGGTTCCACAGTACCAGGGGCGAAAGCTCCCGCAGGCCGAGCGTCAGCCACCGGCTACGCATCATCGCGGCGGTGGGGACGGGGTGCCGGGGGTCGGGCATATACATCAGGATGGAAAAGAGCTTGGGCGAAACCAGCATCGCGATGCCCACGAGCGCGTACTGGATGAACAGCGGCACCCATGCCCAGCCGACCATGGCGACCACGCGCCCCCAGAAC
>CAYQDT010000455.1:0-4304 GCA_964416225.1 uncultured bacterium | reverse complement strand
GAGCGACCCGGACGCCGAGCCGCTGCCGGAGGCCCTGGAGGCAATCCGGACGGCGGACGCCATCATCATCGGACCCGGAAGCGTCTATACCAGCGTCGTCCCGAATTTTCTGGTGAACGGCGTGGCGCAGGCGGTGGCCGAGAGCCGCGCGATCAAGCTGTACGTCTGCAACGTGATGACGCAGCCGGGCGAGACCACCGACTTCACCGCGAGCGATCACGTGAAGGCGGTGCTCGAGCAGGCGGGGGTGCCGATCTTCGATTACGTCCTCGTGAACGTGGAGGAGCCGACGACCGAGCTCCGCGAGCGGTATGAGCGGGTGGGCTCCCGCTGGGTCCTCCCGGACGTGGAGAAGATCCGCGCGCTGGGACTGCGGCCGGTGACGGGCCGGTTCATGAGCCAGAGCAACGTGGTTCGCCATGATTCGGAGCGCCTGGCCGAGATCATCATCCGGGTGATCAATCGCCAGGCTCGCTCGCTGGTCTGGATGCTGGACCGGCGCTGGTAGTCCGGTAGGAGTGGGGCTGCCCCGCCGCGCTCCTCTCCTGTGCCGGCAGTGGGGCGCGGCTCCAGCGCCGAAGCGGGGGCCGGCGGCCGCCTCTCCGGCATGCTTCCGGAGGAGTGATGCTGCGGAAACGACCGCTCCTGATCGTGCTTCTGCTCCTCTTCTTCCTGATCCAGGCGAACCTGGCGGCCGATCTGGCTGCCGGCGGCTTCGATTGGCGCCCGCTGTGGGGCGCGCCGATTGTTCGCGCCACCCTCGTCGACTTCATCTTCACGACTCTCTGGGCGGGGTTTTACCTGCTGGAAACGGCTCGCCGGCAGCGACGAAACGGATGGGCGTGGATTCCGCTGCTGCTCATCCTGCCGACACTGGCGCTTTTTCTCTTCACCCTGACGGCGCCGCCGGAGCCGGACGCAGAGCCGCGTTGACCCGCGGCATCCCCCGGATGCGGATCCGATGTTGGGCGATTACGGAATTTTGCGATCCGTCCGCGGAGCCCCGCCGCGGGAGAGAGGAAGTGGGTCTGCCGCGTGGGAACCTGCTTCTAGACGCCGCTCCGACACGGAACGGCCCGTTTTTCTCGGGGGTCCGCTTGCCTGAGGGCGGGGATCCGCCTCGGAAAGGATTGAGACGATGAAGCGACGGGAATTTGCCCACCTCCTACTGGGCGGCGCGCTGACGGCCGGAGCCATGGTGGCGCTTCCGGCGACCGCGGCGGGCAAGAAGCGTATTCTGATCATCAGCCATGCGGCGGGCTTCCGCCACGACACCCGGGATCTGGCCGGGGAGACCGTGAAGCAGCTCGGGGACGAGACCGGGAAGTGGGAAGTGGTTGGCGTGGCGCCCGATCAGGCGGCGGTCCAGAGCTGGATGACCCCGGAGAAGCTGAAGGGGGTGGATCTGGTGTTTTTCGCGAACACCACGGGCGACCTGGGGATGACGCCGGAGCAGAAGACGGCCTTCTATGACTGGATCCGCCGCGGCGGTGCGTACGCGGGCGTTCACAGCGCCGGCGACACGTACCACGGCGACGCGCAGTACCTGGACCTGGTCCGGGGCGAGTTCCAGACGCTTGGTCCGCAGCGGACCGTCGAGATCTTCAACCAGGATCCGACGCACCCCGCAACGAAGGACCTTCCGGCATCCTTCACGATCCACGACGAGATCTACGAATTCAAGAACTGGGACCGCAAAAAGGTGCACGTGCTGCTGACCATGCACAAGCATCCGCAGCGCGACGAGCAGGGCGATTTTCCGGTGGCCTGGACGAACCGCCTCGGGAAGGGCCGCATGTTCTACACCTCTCTGGGTCACCGGTCCGATGTGTATGCGAACCCGCTCTACCGCAAGCACCTTACCGGCGGCATCCTCTGGGCACTGGGGCTCGCGAAGGGCAGCGACCAGCCGGGTAATCCGCTGAAGTAAACGCGGAGCGGCCGGCTGACGGCGCGAGCGGCGGGGCTTCGGCCTCGCCGCTTTTCCTTTTGCGGCGGAGCGGCCGCCCCGCGCGGAGCATCCCGCAACCTGCGCCGGTGCGGCCGCGCACGACGGGCGGCGGTCCGGCAATGCCTCTTTTCGCGGGCTAGAGCACCACTGCGTGCCGCCGGATCGCCTCCTCGTCGACGGTCACTCCCAGCCCCGGCCCGTCCGGGACGATGACGGAGCTCCCTTCGCGCTGCAGCCCGTCCACCCACATCGAACTGAGGAACTGCACCCCATTCAGCTCCGGCGGCAGCAGGGTCTCCACGGCGGCGAAAAGGTGAATCGCGGCGGCAAAGCCGACGCCGCTTTCCGTGAGACCGCTGCCGAGCACGCCCCAGCCGTGTGCCTCGGCGACCGCCGCTGACTTCAGGCATTCCCGCAGGCCGCCGCTCTTGCAGATTTTGAGGACCACCAGCTCCGCGGCTCGCATTTCCGCCGCACGGACCAGGTCGAACGTGCTGAAGCACCCCTCGTCGATGGCCAGCGGTAAGTGAGAGCGCTCCCGCGCCGCGCGCATCCCGAGCCAGTCGACGCTCCGGACCGGCTGCTCCAGGCAGAAGATCCGCGGAATGGCGCGAATCTTCTCCAGGAACGGAACCAGCCGGGCAGGCTGATAGGCCTGATTGGCGTCCAGCCAGAGCGTCGCGTCCGGACGCGCCTCCGAGATGGCGTGGACCCGGTGATGGTCCTGCTCCGGGTCGCCGGCTACTTTTACCTTGAAGCAGTCACACTCCGGGTAACCGGCCGCTTCGGCGGCCATCACCTCCGCCTCGGCAATGCTCAGGGCATAGGTGAGCGGCACCACGGGCCGCACCCGGCCGCCGAGCAGCGCGTGGATCGGCTGTCCGGTGAGCTGTCCCTGAAGGTCGTGGAGCGCAATGTCGACGGCCGCCTTGGCGAACGGCTGCCCGTTGCTGACCGCGGGAGTGAGCGCTTCGTACATTGCTCGCTGGATCAGGTTCAGGTCGAACGGGGAGCGCCCGAGCAGCAGCGGCGCCAGATAGCCGCGGATGGCCGCGGTGATGGACTCGACCGTCTCGTAGCTCCAGACGGGCAGCGCCCGCGCCTCACCCCAGCCGACGTGGCCGCTGCTGGTTTCCAGCCGAACGAAGACGTGCTGTCCGCATTGGCCCGCGGTCCCGACCGGTCCGCGGCCAATGACAAAGCTCTGGCGGAACGGAACGCGGCAGGGGATCGCCTCGACTCGGGTGATGGTGCTCATGGAGGAGACGTGCGGTGCTGGGCGGGGAGCGATGGGGGAGCCGGGCGAGGGATCGCCGGCGATGGCCGACGATCGTTACCCGGCGCCGGACCGAGGTCCCGGCATTCCGGAAGCGGACAGGAGCCGCTCGAGTGCGTCGGGATCGACCGGCTTGACCACGTGCGCGTTGAATCCGGCTGCCAGCGCTTGCTCGCGGTCTTGCGGCTGGCCGTATCCGGTGACGGCGATCAGGTGGGGCCCGCTCCCATGCTCCGCCCGGAGACACTCCGCAACCTGATAACCATTCATTCCCGGCAGTCCGATATCGATCAGCGCCACGTTCGGCTTCCATTCGGTCGCAATCCGGACGGCTTCGCCCCCGTTTGGCGCCGTCCGCACCGAGTATCCCCACAACTCCACCAGGAGCTCCAGAGTCTCCCGCGCATCCTTGTTATCGTCGACCACCAGAACTCGCCGCCCGCGGCCGGACGCGTCCGCTCGCGGCTCCGGCTCGGCCGGATGCGGCTGGACCGGCGCACCGGGGCGGCTGCGCGGCAGGCGTACGGTGAACTCCGACCCCTTACCCGGACCTTCGCTGGCTGCCTGGACGGAGCCGTCGTGCATCTCGGCCAGGCGTCGGACCAGCGTCAGGCCGAGTCCCAGTCCACCCTGCGACCGGTCGATGGCGGGACTCACCTGCGTGAAGAGATCGAAGATATGGGGCAGCATACCGCGCGGGATGCCCCGGCCGGTATCGCGGACGCGGAAGATCGCTTCCGCTCCGGATTGCTCCAGGTGCAGCTCGATGCGGCCGCCCGGCTCCGTGTACTTCGCGGCGTTGTTCAGCAAATTGGAGAGGATCTGCTCCACCCGGAGCGGATCGACGGGTGCCAGCACCGGCTGCTCCGGAAGCTGGAGCTCCAGCTGGTGCGCCCGCTCGCTGATCAGCGGCCGGGTGGTCTGCACCGAATCCCGGGCGATGTCCCGGAGGTCCACATACCGGGAGCGCAGCTCGATCGTGCCGCGGGTGATGCGGGCGACGTCCAGCAGATCATCGACGAGCCGCGCCAACTGCCGGGTCTGGCGCTCGATGACCTCCCGCGCGAGCCCGAGGGA
>CAYQDT010000454.1:0-4318 GCA_964416225.1 uncultured bacterium | reverse complement strand
GGTGCGCCCAGCCCCTCCCTGGCTGGGCGTGCAGCTCCTCTGGGCCCTCGTTGGGCTGCTAAACGTGGCGCTCTGCGCGCTGGCGCTGGCGCTCTTCTGGCAGCGCCCGCGGGACGGCCAGGCGATCCTTCTGGGTCTCGTGCTGCTGGCCGCGCCCGTCTTCGCCTTCCCACGAGAGCCGCGCCTCCTGCCGCTGGCCCTCGCCGCGCATTTTTTCACGGTCTTCCCAACGGGTCCGGTGCCGAACCGCCGGACGCGGCGGTGGCGTGTCGCGCTGATCTACGCGCTCTTCGTCCTGCTGGGCCTCTCCGGGAGCTCGCTCTGGCAGCAGGGACGGGTCGCCTCCGCGATCGCCACGTACAACCTGCTCGCGTTTCTCTACGCGCTCTACGCGGTGGTGCTGGTGCTGCTTCGCTGGCGCCGGGCGTCCCCGGAGCAGCTTCCGGTGTTCCGCACGCTGGCACTGGCGTCGGGTGCCATGCTGCTGGCGGTGCTGGGCGGATTCTCGCAGCGGGGCTGGCTGTTCCGCGACCAGGTGCTGCCGGCGAACCTGATCCCGGCGCTCCTGTTCAGTGGCGCGGTCGGGCATCTCGTGTTTCGGCTGCGGGCACTGGAAGTCCGGCTCACGGCACGCCGGACGCTCCAGTACCTCCTCGCGCGCTGGACGCTGGGTACGCTCTTTTTGATTCCCGGTTTCATGCTGGTCTGGAGGCTCGGACAGCTTTCCGCCGCGCACTCCAGCGGCCGTCCGGCCGACATCCTGCCGTTCCTCCTCTGGATGTTCGTGGCGGCGCTCCTGCTGGGGAAGCGTAGTGAGGTGCTTCGGAACCTGGACCGGCGCTTCTTCCGTGACGCCTACACGGCCCGGCAAACGCTGGTTCAGCTAGCCGGCGAGCTCGGAGCGCAGCCGTCCGCGGCGGGCGTCCTGGCGACCCTGGAGGCCGGCGTCCGGCGCGCGCTCAACCCCCGCACGCTGTCTTACGCTCCTCCGGGAGATGTCCCGGACGCGGGCGGGTTGACTCTGCCGGTCCGCCATGGACACGAGGTGCGCGGCTACCTCTGCCTCGGCGCCAAGTCGAGCGGGGCCGAGTATACCGGCGAAGAGCGGGAGTTGCTGGAAAGCGTCGCTGCGCAGGCGGGTACGGCCCTGGAGAACGCCCGGCTGCACGCGGAGCTGATGGAGCGACAGCGCGCCGAGCTGGCGGCACGGTCGGCGGGGGTTCTGTCCGGCGCCGAGGATGAGCGCCGGCGGCTGGCAGCGGATCTCCACGACCATGTGTTGCCCGAGCTGCGGGCGATCGCGGGAGAGGTGGAGCAGCTCCAGGCGCGCTCCAACGGGCTCGCGCCGGACCTCCAAGAGCTGGCGAGCGATGTCCGCGCGACCATGGACGGTGTCCGGGACGTCATGGAAGCCCTCCGTCCGTCCGCGCTGGATATGCTCGGGCTGTTCGACGCGCTGGAGAGCTGCGCCCGCCGGGCCGCCTCGCGCGTCAACCCGCCCGTGTTGGTGTCCGTCCGCCGGTCCGGCAGCGAACCGCTCCTCACCCCGGAGCAGAGTCTCACCCTGTACCGGATGTGCCAGGAAGCGGTCCAGAACGGCCTCCGGCACGCGGGGGCCTCCCGCATCGGCCTCTGGCTGGAGACGGCGGGAGACCGCGTGCACATCACCATCTGGGATGACGGTCGCGGGTTCGATCCCGCGCGGGCAACCGCCGGCCGGGGTCTCGGCAACATTCGCTACCGCGCCGATCTGATCGGCGCGGAGGTGCGGTGGGACGCGCGGCCCGAGGGCGGCACGGAGGTGTCGATCAGCGTGCGCTGCGGGCAGCCGCCGGACCCGCTCACCGCAGGGGTGAACGACCCGTGATCACGATGCGCCCGGCTCCCCGTCTCCGGTTTCGCACCGATCCCCGCTCCGTGCCTCACCCCAGCGAGGGGAGCGGGTGCTCGCGATAATGCTCGACCAGCCGGTACTCGGTCAGGTCAAGCTGAACGGGGGTCACGGAGATGTAGCCGTCCCGGATTGCCTCGACGTCCGACCCCTCTTCGTGAACGTCCACCGGGTCGTCGCCGCCCATCCAGAAGTAGGGACGGCCCATCGGGTCGATCCGCTTTTCGAGCTTGCCCGGATAGCGGCGGATCCCCTGGTGCGTCACCCGGACGCCCCGCGGCGGGTCGTTCGGCACGTTCACGTTCAGCAGCGTGTGCTCCGGGAGGGGCTGGCGCTCGAGATGCTGCGCGAGGCGCCGCGCGTATTCCGCCGCGGCGTCATAGCGGATTGCGGGCAGGGGCAGCTCTTCCTCTTCCGAGATCACGCGCCGGAAGCGCCACGCTACGGACAGCGCCACGGAGGGGATGCCCAGGATCACGCCCTCCATCGCGGCGGAGACGGTTCCGCTGTAAGTGAGGTCCCAGCCCAGGTTCGGTCCCTGGTTGATCCCCGAAAACAGCAGGTCGGGACGGCGATCGCGCATGACCTCCAGCACGGCCAGCGTGACGCAGTCGGAGGGCGTGCCGCTCCCCGCCCAGGCCGTCGATCCGTCTGCCAGGTGCACCTGAGACAGGCGGAGGGGCTTGTGAAGCGTGACGCTGTGCCCGCAGGCGGAACGAGGTCGGTCCGGCGCCACCACCACCACCTCGCCCAGAGGCTCCAGCGCCCGCTTCAGCGTCAGCAGCCCTTCCGCATGGACGCCGTCATCGTTCGTGATGAGAATCCGCACGCCTTCCCCCTTCAATTCCCGCCCGAGTTCCGCTTCCTACGCCTTCGCCAACTGCAGCGCCTGGCGCTTCATGGCCTGGGACTGCATCCACGCACCCGTGAGCATCATCACGGCCCCCACCGCGAACGCGTAGCGGATGTTCAGGCCGTGATCCTTCAGGACGATCGCCAGCGTGCTCCCCACAAACGGGGCGATGGTCCCGCGCACCCCGAGGAGGAACGACTGCAGCGACTGGTACCGGGACACATTGTTCGGTCCGCTGAAGGTCAGGAGCGCATTGAAGTAGGAGAGATCAATGCCCGCCTGGACGATGCCCTGGAAAACGAAGGCCGGCAGCAGAGACCAGGCATTGCCGCCCAGCAGCGCCGTTCCGATGTAGACCACGGGCACCAGGGCGTTGATCAGCACGTTCAGCACCACGGCCCGCTGCGGACTGAAGCGGTCGACATACCGTCCCCAGTAAAAATAGGCGATGATGGCGACGATCTGCGACAGGTTGGTGAGAACCGCGATCTGCTCCTTGTGAATGTGCAGCTCGTCCACCTGCACGATCGGCTGAAGCGGTACCGTCATCAGGTTTCCGAACCCATAGGTGAAAACCGAGAACGCAAACCAGCGGTACGCCTCGTCCTCCCGCAGGATCCCGAGCGTGTTCCAGACAAACCGGCCCGTCTCCCGCAGCTTCCTCCCGATGGAGCCCTGCGTTGGCGCTTCCTCGCCGGAGTTGGCCAGCTCCTCTGCTTCCCGGGGGTAGATCCGGCCGAAGACCACCGAGGAGAGCATCCCGATGATCGCCGCGCCGCAGAAGACCACCTGGTAGCCCCCCGCGTGCAGGCGATGCAGCAGCCAACCCGCAAACAGCGTGCTCGCGACCTGCGCGACGAGGATGGTGGCGCGGGTATACGAGAGGATCCGGCCGCGCTGCTCGTCCGGATAAACCGCCTTCATCACGGCTGCCCAGGCGGGGGTGGCGATGGTGCCGATGATCTGCGCCAGGGAGACGGCGAGCGCGAACGGCCAGGCGCCTTTCGCGAAGAGGGTGAGGGAGACGCAGATGCGCGCCGCGAACCATGACCACTTGACGAACGGCACTTTTGGCCGCCCCTCCATGGCCCGCGCCCAGAACATGGCCATGAGGTTGCCTATAAAGGGGGCGGCGGTGAGCAGCGCCAGGACCTGTCCGGAAGCCTTGAGGTCGTCCCGCGCAATCACGTTCACGAAGGGGAAGACGGCCCCCGTATAGAGGCCCATCAGGAACATCGAGGTGACGTCGACCCGGAACGCGTAGCGAGAGCCGCCCGGAACCTGCTTTCGAACGACCTGCTTCGCGCCGACTCGCGCGCGCCGGGTGAGTCCGGCCGCGGTGACTGCGGGCAAGCGGCTGGGGGGGTTGCCCCCACCGTTCTCGCCGGGTCCGCGGGTTTCGTCCGGAGCGCTGTCCTCGATACTACCTGACACGGCTCGTCCTCCCCATCACGCCGCAGGGTCTCCTTATCGGCGAAGCTCCCGAAAACCTCAGGGAACGTACGGCCACAAGTGCCGAAAGGAGCGGGGGCACCTGCGGTGCCCGCGCTCCCCTCGCGGACCGGTCACCCCGC
>CAYQDT010000453.1:0-4327 GCA_964416225.1 uncultured bacterium | reverse complement strand
GTCGGCCAGTCCGAGGGCGCCGGCGGGATCGATTCCCCGCTCCGATTCGGGTGCGGGTGGCCGGTGAGCATCCAGTAGCCGCTGCCAGTATGGGCGTGCACATCCGTGGCCACCGAGCGGAGGACGGCGTAGTGGGGCGCCAGCCGGGCGAGCCGGGGCATCAGCTCGCCGACCTGGAGCCCGTCTACCGGGGTTCCGATGGCGCCGTAGGCTCCCCGGATCTCGGCGGACGCCTGGGGCTTCGGGTCCCACGTTTCGAGCTGCGGCGGGCCACCCACCATGTAAAGCAGGATACATGAGCGGGCCCGACCGAAGGAGCCGCGCTCCCCGCCGGACCGGGCGGCTTCGGCGCGGAGCATGCCGGACAGGGTGAGCCCGCCGAGGCCGATCGCGCCCGCGCGCAGCAGCTCGCGGCGGCTGCGGCTCGGATGGGGCAGGGGATCGCTGTCCAAGACACGGAACACGGGAGCCTCCGGCGCGAGAGGGTGCCCAACTGTGACACTCCGCCCGCGGGGAAGTTGCAGGCAGGCTGGCGGCGACCGCGGGCGGGCCCTTTCTGCTACACTTCTGGCGGATGGCGGTCGCAGACGGGCATACCTACCGCCTCGCTAGCGCGCCGGACCGGGAGTGGGATGCATGGCGGACTGGGTAAACATCGGTTTCATTGGCTGCGGGGGCAATGCCCGCGCCCACATGAAACATGTTCAGGCCGTCCGCGGCGCCCGGATCGTCGGCGTGTGTGACATCGTGGAGGAGCAGGCGCGCACGGTCGGGGCCCTCGTGGACGCGGAGCCGTATACGGACTACCGCCGCCTGCTGGACCGCGGCGACCTGCACGCGGTTTACATCAGTATCCCGGTCTTCGCTCACGGGCAGATCGAGTTCGACGTGATCGACCGCGGCCTTCCCTTCCTCGTGGAAAAACCCGTGGCCCTGGACATGCCGACCGCCCGGGAGATCGAGCGGCGGGTGCGGGACCGGCGGCTGCTCACGGCGGTCGGCTACCAGCTCCGGTACGGAGGCACGGTAGACATGGCGCGCGAGCTCCTGCGCGGCCAACGGATCGGCCTGGCCAGCGGCCGGTACTGGTCCGGCACCGGAGCGGGGGACCCCTCCCGGTGGCTCCGACAGATGGCGAAGTCGGGAGGCCAGCTCGTTGAACAGGCGACCCACACCATCGACATGATGCGCTATCTGGTCGGCGAGATCGAAGAGGTCTACTGCGCCTCCACGCAGCAGGTGCTGACGGGCATCGACTGCCCCGACTTCAACGCCGCCTCGCTGAAGTTCGCGGACGGCGCGGTCGGCTCGATGACGGCAAGCTGGGCCACCGCCCAGGGCTGGAACAACGTGAACGTGGTGGATGTGCTGTACGAAGACGGGTTGATGAACTGGACCTATGGCAAGCTGACCCTCTTTCGGGACGGGGAGGTGGAGGAGCACCCGTTCCCGGCGCCCAGCGTCGACGAGGTGTTCGTCCAGGCCGTGCGCGAGAACGCGGGCGACGCGATCCGCAGCCCGTATAGCGACGCGACGACCACGCTGGCGGTGACCCTGGCGATGAACCGGAGCGCGCGCGAGAATCGGCCGGTGCGCATCGCCGAGATGGGATAGGGGGCTCCCGCAGGCGCGGTTCGCTCCTCCGCCGGCTACGACCACCGGGGTCTGATTACAAGGAAACCACGTCATGGCGGAGATTCGCGGCTGCTGTCCCCATAACTGCCCCGATACCTGCGGCTGGATCGTTACCCTGGATGACCGCGGCGCGCCGGTGAAGATCACGGGCGATCCGGAGCATCCGTACACCCGGGGCTGGCTCTGCGCGAAGGTCAACCGGTACCTGGAGTTCGTGCTCCACCCGGAGCGGCTGCGGCAGCCGCTCCGCCGCACCGGTCCGAAGGGCTCCGGGCAGTTCGAGCCGATCTCCTGGGACGAGGCGCTGGACGAGATCACCCGGCGCTGGCAAAGCCTGATCCGCGAGCACGGGCCCGAATCGATCCTCCCGTACAGCTACTCGGGAACCCTGGGCCTGGTGCAGAGCGGCGTGGCGAACATGCGGCTCTGGACGCGAATGGGCGCGTCGGCGCTGGACCGCACCATCTGCTCCGCCGCGGGCACCGAGGCGCTGCGCGTGACCGTCGGCGGCAGCCTGGGCACGGATCCGGAGGACTTTGTCCACAGCCGCCTGATCCTGCTCTGGGGGACCAACCCGGCCAGCACGCACCCGCACCTCATCCCGTGGATCGACCGCGCGCGGGAGCTCGGCGCCCGGGTCTGGCTCATCGATCCGCACCGCACGCTCACCGCCCACCGCGCGGACGTCCATCTGCAGCCGCGTCCCGGCTCGGACGCCGCCCTCGCGCTGGCGATGATGCACGTCCTGTTCGCCGAGCGGATGGTGGACGAAGGATGGGCGCGCGAGCACACGGTGGGGCTGGATGCCCTGCGCCGTCGGGTCGCCGAGATGACGCCGGCCCGTGCCGCGGAATTGACCGGCCTATCGGCGGAGCAGGTGGTGGCGCTGGCCCGCGAGTACGGCACGACCCGCCCCGCGGTGATCCGCTGCTCCATGGGGCTGCAGCGCCACAGCAACGGAGGCAACACGGTCCGCGCGCTCGCCTGTCTCCCGGCGCTGGTTCCGACGAACCAGGCACCAGGGGCCGCGGCGATGCACGCCGGATCACCCGCCTCCGCGGGGAGTGCTCCCACCGCGTCCCAGCGCCCGGACCCGCGCCACACGCGCGCCGGCTCCGCCGCGCCGCGGCCGGTCACCGCCCACCACGCGGAGCCGCAGCGCGCCAGCGCCACCCCATGGGCGGGGCTTCCGGCCTGCCGCGTCCAGCGCCCGCCGGCCCGCCGCCAGATGCCGTCGTCCGCCGCCGCGAGCGCTCCGTCTCCAGACCCGAGGAGCGCGCGGACCCCGCTCGGGCCGGGCTCCTTCCTCCACCGGGGTCCCACCCGGCACCAGACTCGGCCCCCGCTCGCGGCGAGCACGCTCCCGTCCGGCAGCAGGGCAAGCGCCGCCGTGGGTCCGGACGGCACGCCCGTCTCCGCGGTGAGCCGGTCCCGCAGCCATTCGCGGTGCAGGGCCGGCCGCCCCGCCCCGCTCGGAAGCGCTGCGGCGGGAAGGGCTCCCCTCGCGGCGGCAAGCGCGAGGCCGAGAACGAGCAGGGGGGCAGCGCATGGCAAAGGCGAGGACGCGGAGCGGCGACTGGCGGTTATTCCTGCGGTTCGCGCCGCATCCGCCCTATTCCTCGGCGAGCCGGTCCGAGGCCTCAGTCCGCCGCAAGGAAACGCCCGGTCGATCCGGCTGTCCTCCTCGGTCGGCGGCTGAGTCCGCGCGTCTCGGCAGCCGGATCCGAAGCGAGGGAATCCGAAGATCGTGGGGATCTGAATCAGGGACTCCAGACCGAGCCGGCGGCGAGACTCCGGCCGAGCCTGCCTTCGGATCGCTGCTCGACCACCCGCTTCCGTCCCCGGCGAGCGGACTGCGGAACTAGCCGTCGCTCCG
This sequence comes from uncultured bacterium, assembly GCA_964416225.1. Lineage (GTDB taxonomy): Bacteria > Armatimonadota > SYMT01 > SYMT01 > SYMT01 > CAYQDT01. The sequence goes on along the minus strand of CAYQDT010000453.1, from coordinate 816 downwards.
GTTTTCGGCGAGGCGCAGGGAGAGCGTCTGCTCGCGGCCGCCGCGCAGGATCCGCGCCCGGACCGTCTGGCCGGGGCGGTACCGGTCCACGAAGTTGTAGACGTCTTCGCCGCCGCGGACCTCGAGCCCGCCGAGCTTGCGGATGATATCCGCCGGCCGGATGCCGGCCAGTGCGGCGGGGCTGCCCGGCACCACCTCTTCCACCAGTGCGCCGATGCCGCTGCGCATCCGGCGAATCAGTGATCCGGTGTTGGAGAGCCGGTACTTGATTCCCAGCCAGGGCCGCGGCATCCGGCCTTCCGTCATCAGGCTCTCCGTGACGGGGCGCGCGCGGTGCGCCGGGACCGCGAAGCCGATGCCGATGCTTCCGGAGCCGCCGTGCGGCACCATGATGGCCGTGTTGATCCCGATGAGCTGGCCCTCCGCGTTGAAGAGGCCGCCTCCGGAATTGCCCTGGTTGATGGCGGCGTCGGTCTGGAGCATGTCGCCCAGCGTCTGCCCGTCGACCCGGATCGGGCCCACGCGGTTCGCACTGACTACCCCCACGCTCACGCTGTTCTCGAACCCGAGCGGGTTCCCGATGGCGATCACCGCGTCCCCGGGGCGCGCGTGGCGAGAATCGCCGAAGCGGGCCGCGGTGAGATTCGAGCCGGAGATCTTCAGCAGCGCCAGGTCGCTGTGCGGGTCGCGCCCCACGATCTTCGCATCCAGCTCGCGGCCGTCCGCGAGACGCGCGCGGAGCCGGCTGGCGTCACAGAGCACGTGGTTGTTGGTAACGAGGTAGCCGTCACGGGAAATGATGACTCCGGACGCCAC
>CAYQDT010000452.1:0-4342 GCA_964416225.1 uncultured bacterium | reverse complement strand
GCACGTGGCGGAGGATGGGCCGCGGCACCTCCAGCACGCTTTCCAGCGCCTGCAGCGCGGAACGGCGCGCTTCCTGAGGCGTGTCGCCGTAGACGCTGGTGGCATAGAGCACCAGGCCGGTCGCAAAGGGCTGGCGCAGCCAGCCCACGCAGAGCGCCGGAGCGGCGGCGCGCTCCTGGACCCAGCCCCCGAACTCATCCAGATCGAAGGTCTGTGCCTTCGGCATCCCGAGCTTGCGGAACCATTCCAGAGTCTCCGGCAGGTCCGGCGGCCGGCTCACGACCCGTACGCCGCCGCCGTCGATCCCGGTCATCCGGAGACAGAGCACGGGCGCTTCCCGCACCACGGAGGCCCGGACCTTGGCCCGCTGGCGATTTCCGTCGACTTCCAGCTCCGCTTCTCCGGTGAGCAGGTAGAGCCCGCCGGAGATCACGGCGCAATCGATCGGCAGCTCCAGATCGAGGCGACCCACCGGCAGCCGGAGTGGCTCCTCCGCCGGTTCCTCCGGTGAAGCGTAATCCGCGCGCCCGAGGGTGAGGTGGAGGGTGCGCCCCGCTCCCCAGAGCAGGACGCCGAACACCCCGTTCGCCACGGGGATTCCGGCGCGGGCTTCCTGTGCCGGCATGGAGAACGGGAGACGCTGCTGGAACAACGGAGGACTCACGGGTACTGGACAGGCGGGCGACGCCCCGCCTGTGACTATAGTCGGCAAGCCGCGTCTCGAAACCGACGCCGGCACCCCTTGCGCGCCGGCTGCCGTGCCGGCATCTAAGCGTACGGCGGGGCGCACCGGCTGCGTTCGGCCGATCTTGAAAACAGCAAACATTCGCGCGGGACCGCTAACCCGGCGGATGCGGCAGCCACGGGCGGATATCCACGCCCTGCATTCCGGCGCGTCGGGCGGCTTCGAGGCCGAGATCACTGTCCTCGAACACCACGCACTCCACGGCCGGGACGCCGAGCCGTGTGGCCGCAAGGAGGAAGAGGTCCGGCTCCGGCTTGCCGCGGGAGACGTCTTCCGCCGTGCAGACGGCGTCGAAACACTCCGCAATCCGTAGCGCCTCGACCGTCTTGAGCACGAGCCGCCGGATACCGCCGGAAGCAACCGCCAGCGGATACCGTCCCCGGTATTCCCGCACGAGGGCCACCACGCGCGGCACGGGCGGCGCCTGCGGCAGGAGCTCCTCGTAGCGCACCTCTTTGTCGTGCGCCACGGCTTCCGGGTCCAGCCGGTGACCGAACCGATTATTCAGGATCCGGACGATATCTACGGTGGGCACGCCCGCCAGATCATAGAACAGTCGCTCCGAAAAGGATACTCCAAGCGGCTCGAGCGTCTCGTTCCATGCCCGGTAGTGGAGCGGCATGGTGTCGGCGAGCGTGCCGTCGCAGTCGAAGATCGCGCCTCGGAAAGGGCGGGTTACGGAGAGCAAGGGATCTGGGGATAAGGCTGACGGGGTTTGCATCAGGAGTTGCGGCGCGTGGGATCGGGCGCCGTACGGCCGTCCGTTGGGGAGCGGTGCTTGCCGTGGAATCGGGCGATCGCTTGTTTAGCGTCCGGCCGAGACAGGGAATACCCGAAGCAAGCGTCCGTTCGGCTCAAAACTAGCGAACAAAATATGCAAACAGATCTTGACTCTGACCAAGCAAGCGTCTAGAATGCAAATGGATGTTCGCACAGGTTGATTATCGGTCTTTGCTTACGGTAGCTGGAAGCGGAGGTTGAGGATGTCGGCGCAGACCTTGATCCGGAAAATGCGGGAGCACCTGGTCTCCTGGGGCCTGGTTGCGAAGCCACGGTTCTATTTGAATCGCCATGCGGCGGGTGCCGTTCGGAATCGCCTCACCGGGCGCGGAAGCAGCCGGCGGATGCGCCGCCTCTCGCTGCGCCGGCTGCTGGAGCAAGCCTAGGCGTCGTCGGATGGGGGCCGGAGCGCCGCTCTTGGTTTCGGTGCCACCGGTCCCACCCACCCGGGTAAAATCCCGCTCGGCCCCGGGGGACCGCGTAGACCGCGCATGACCGGATAAGCCACGCGCCGCGCCTGTCCCCTTTGCCGGGGCGCGATTGTCACCCCCGAATTAAGCACCCCTGCGGACCGCGTCGATAGTGCCGGTGGTTCATGACCCGCTTCCACCGGAGTCCGCGCCCACGTGAGTCACCCGTCCGCTCTTGCAGATCCCTCGTCCCTGCTCGGCCAGCTCCAGCGGGGTCGCGGCTCCGGCTTTCGCCGCGCGCTGGCGGCTCATCCCGCGGACGTTCGGCCGCTTCTCTTCGACTGTGTCACGCGGGACCCGCGCTGGTGCCGGCAGCTCGAGGCGCGCGGCGGTTACTATGCCGACCTCCTGATCCACACGGGGGCGGACCTCCGCCCATTCGCCGCTCACCTTCGGATGCACGACGACGTGGACCCGCATTCGTCCGAGGTGTGGCTGCTGCTGGACACGCTGGGCGCGCTGGCCCGGCGCGGCGTGGGTTTCGCCGTGGCGGTGATCCGGGAGTACGTCGGCTGGGGAACGCACTGGGAGGCGGCGCTCATCGACCTCGCCGACCTCGAGAGTCCCGCCGCGGCCTCGGGAGTGGACGTGGCACTTTGTCGCCGGATTGCCTCCGATGATGAGTTGCGGGGCGCCCTTTGGATGGCCGATCCGGAGCGGGAGCCGTGGCGGGGATGGATGCGCACCAACGCCCGGATGGAGCGGCTCATCCGCCAGAATGAGCGCGAGCACGCCGAGTGCCGTGCCGGATGGGAGGGGCCGGCGGACCTGCTCGGGCTCTCCCTGCAGGAGCTGTTTCAGCGCGCCGAGTCGCCGCGCCAATCCCTCGTGCAGCTTTGCCGGGTCGCCCGAGAGCGGGCCGGGCCCGAAGATGTGCCGTTCCTGCTCTCGCAGATCATTTCACCCGAGCGCGCCCGCTGCCACCTCGCGCTCGCTGCGCTTGCAAGCGTGGCCGATGATCGCTGCGTGGTGCCGCTCGCGGCACTGGTGGAAAGGGGCGGGAGGTTCGGGTGCAGCAGGATCAGGCTCCTTGGAGCGCTGCGGGGTCTTCCCGCACCCCTCTTGCTGCCGCTGGCGCGGCGGTGGTTCGCGAGTCCGGAGTCCCACGTGCGGGAGATCGGCTGCCGGCTGCTCGCAACCGATGCCGAGCAGGAAGATCTCGACGCCTTGCGAGCGGCCGTCTCCGGGAGCGTCGCGGACGGTGACATGTACCGCCTGTGCAGCCTGCTGGAGGGACTGGAGCGCCTCCAGCTCCCCGCGTCCATGCCGGAGGTGGAGGGGGCTTGGGTGGCGGCGTCCTACTCCTGGGCCCAGGCGGCCGCCGCGCGCGTCCTACATCGATGCAGCCCGCATACCTTCGCGCGGGACTGGGCGCCCGAGTGTCTCTGGGATAGTGACGATCGGCTGCGCCTGCTGGGATGTGAGACCGTGGACCCGGCGGCGGAAGGCGTTCGCGAGCGGCTGGAGGAGCTGGCCGCGGCGCCCTGGGAGGACCCCAAGGTTCAGTCGGCAGCGAGGCGCCGGCTGCTGCCCAACCCTGTAGCGGCGAAGCCGTCCGCTCCGGATCCCGCCGCCGGCGAGTGAGGCGAGAACGGGGAGCCTGGGCACGGCTCCGGTGAGGCGCGCTCAATCCGCGTCTGGATCCACGTCCATCCGCTCCTCGCCGGCCATTCCCGCGCCCACGTCCCCCGTGACCGCCCCGGATGCGAGGCCGGTCCGCGGCGACACTCCGGCAATCCCGCCGTTGATCGTCCCGTGCACGCTCCCGCCCGCAATGGAGAGCGGCGGCGTGGCATCCGCAACCCCGCCCAGCGGCGGCACGACGACCGCGTCGTTCGGCCACTCTTCCACGTTATCCACCGCGTCCGCGGGCCGGTTCGGGTTGACACCCGAGCCGGTCCAGCGCGAGCGGTCCGGCTGAATCCGGTCTGCCGCGCTTCCCACCGGAATCCCTCCCGTTGGCGCGGTGCCCGACGAAGTTTCAACACGATCCGAGTCGATCACGCCTCCCGGGTTCCCCGGTTCCGGGAACACGCCGATCTCGGTGTTTTCCGGCTCGTCCACGCCTGGCGAAGTATGGTCTTGCTGCATGATCCCCTCCCCTTCCCTGCCCTTCATGCCCCCGGCGGGAGCGGGGTCAAACGCCTCAGGCCCGGTCGGCGAGCGGTCGCGGCCGGGGTTGTGAGGACGGTGCCCGGCGGCTTGCGGGACCGACAAGCCGGTCCTATAAATGAGTCGGAGCGTGGGCGAACTGAAGCGCGCGTCCGGGCACCAACGATGCAAGGGCCGCCGCCCCGGGAAGTCTGAGCCTGGGGGTCCGCCGGGAGCAAAGCGGACTCGCAGCCAG
>CAYQDT010000451.1:3937-4343 GCA_964416225.1 uncultured bacterium | reverse complement strand
CGGATCGTCCGCCCCTGGCGCAGGGACTCCGTCCGCCGGATCATCGCGGCGCCGATTTCCGCGCCTGCCGCTGCCGATGGGCCTCCAGCCGCTTCTCCCGGAGCGCCGCCTGGCGTTGCTCCTCTACCTGGCGCTGCGCCTGGACGGCCCGGATCACGCGGGCCAGCCAGCCCCATTCCTCACGCCCGGGCTGGAGATACTCGGCGAGAGTGGGCGGCCGTTGCCGCTCGCCGCGGCCCCACGCCGCGTCCCATTTGCGCCAGACCAGGATGTCCTGCCGGAGGATCGCCCCCTCATCGCAGGTGAGGTCGATCGCCGGATGGTCGACCAGGTCCCAGAGAAGTGCGGTCAAGAAGCCGTCGCGCTGCCACTGCTGGGCATTTTCCGGAGTGACCTCCCACCGCGG
>CAYQDT010000451.1:2843-3927 GCA_964416225.1 uncultured bacterium | reverse complement strand
AGATCCAGGTTTTCGAGGGAGAGTCCGCCGTCGGCCATGTCGACTCCGTGCTGTGACGGGCATGGCCGCTGCGGGCGCGAGGGTATGGGGTGAGAGAGAGGCCCGGGGTCAGGCGGCTGGGACGTTCAGCGGGATCACCACGCGATCCGGAGCGCGCGACAGGAACAATCGCTCCAGCTCCTCCAGCGCGTCGTCATAGCTGCAGCCGCGGGCGGCGGCGAGCGTCTCCACGCGGGTCCGGAGGGCGACCTCCGCCGGCATGATCTCCCGCTTGCTCACAGGGTAGACCTCACCATCGGAGTGTCGGATATACACGTCGTCCTGCGCCGGATGCGAGTAGCCCACGAATGTCGCGCAGGTCATCCGCGGTTTGCGGATGTAGAGCTGACGAGCTCCGGCCGGGACAGCAATGCGCGGCCGGCGGTCGGGGTTGGCGGGGAAGCTCACGGATAGTCTCCCTAGACGACAAAGCCCCCAAGCGCCTCGCTCGGTGCGAGGATCTTGGGGGCGCTGCGGCCGCAACTATTGTAATCACCAAATATTACCGGTTTGTATCAGTTTCGGCAATAGGCAGGTTGCTACCTTCGTTAGCAGAGGGGGATTTATTCACCACGCGCCGGCGAGAATCCCAAACAGCTTCGGCCGAGGGCCTGGTAGTATACGATACCGACCTCCACGCGCTGCGCCACCCTACTCCTCTTGGGCTGAAGGTTCATCCGCACGGGACTGATGCTTGATCCACCGGGCCAGGTCCTCCCCCGCCTCGGTGAGCCGCAAATAGCCGGCCTCACCGGCGGGCGGGTAGCTCGATTTGATCGCCTGCTGCGTCCAAGAATTCGGTCGCGGCCGCTCTTGCGCATTCGGCGGATCGCTGGGCACGATTAGGTGCAGTTCAACCAGCTCTGCACCGGCTGTGTCCATGACGCTCGCCGGAATCTCATTCCACCGGCGCGCCATCGGCATAAACTCCGTTCGGCCGCCGCTCTCGCGCTCTGCCAGCTTGGCGAACACCAGTGCCGCGGCCGGGCTGAGCTTGCTGACCTGGGTCAGCATGACGTTCGCCTCTGCCGCGGCGATGTCTTCG
>CAYQDT010000451.1:1654-2833 GCA_964416225.1 uncultured bacterium | reverse complement strand
CCGGGCGCATCCGGTGCTTCACCGACGGCGAGGATGCGGCCATCTTCGATGGTGGCCGTGTGGGCGATGATGCTGGCCATCATGCGGATCTTCGGATCCGTTTCGGCCGCGGAGACCATCTCCAGCGCGGCGTAGAGCGCGGAGCGCACCGCTTCCGGGCGCTCCTGAAGGAGCGCTTCATCAACCCGGGTAGCGGTCTCTGCGATGAGCTTTCCCCGCTTCTCGTCGGCTCGCTTTCCCAACTGGTCTACCGCCGCCGCGCCAAGTTCGCTGAGGGCGCTGGCCCCGGCCGCTAACGTCACGCCCGCCAATGCGGTGTTAGGGTGCGCGCCGAGAGCGGCACCGCCCATCCCGGCGGCGAAACCGATGAGGTTGCGAATCACGGCCAAGCTGCGGTGGTGTGGCGGCTCGTCGCGCTTTGCGGGGAGGTTCTGTCCGGTGTCGGGTGATTGGCTCACTGCGTCCTCCTGACTGTCGGTTTGTTGCTCCCTTATTTAACGGGCGGCCGAAAAAAGAGTCACGTCTTGAGGCGTGACTCGGCGCGCGTGCGCTCAACCGAGACCGTGGTCTCCGCGGCGAACTTACCGGCCATGATTGGTCTCCTCTCGCTCTACACACTCCGCATGCTCGTCCCGGAAACGGTCCAGCTCGGCCAGGAAATCGGTGACGTCCGCCGGCACGGTCGGCTCCTGGCGCGCGCCACAGCGCCGGCAGTGCATCCCGCGGTCCAGCACCAGCCAGGGGGTAGGCTCAGCCATGGAGCACTCCCGGTAGCGCCGGTTGCCAGCGCTCGCGCTTCCGACGCCGGTTCTCGGCCTGGACCGCGAGATGGTGCTCGCGATCGAGGTTCAGGTGGCAGCGCTGGCAGAGGCTCCACAGATTCTCCGGGTCGCAGTTCTCTGGCGACTCGTCGGGCCAGTGGGCCACCGTCAGCACCACCGCGCTCCCGGTTACTGGGTTCCGGGCGCCGTTGGGCACGCCGCACCGCACGCAGGCCCAGCCGTCCCGCTCCCGGATCGCGCGGCTGATGGCCGGCCAGTCGGCCGGATAGCGGTGCCGGTTTTCAGGACGGATCGGCATCGGGTGCCTCCGATTTCCGAACGGCTTCGATCGCCGCTTCCCGAGCGTGCATGTAGGATCTGGCGGGACCGTTCCTCCAGTGGTGGAGCACCGCCCTCC
>CAYQDT010000451.1:0-1644 GCA_964416225.1 uncultured bacterium | reverse complement strand
TGCGCCCGGCACATCAGCAGGTTGCTCGGCACGGGCACCTCGCATCCCTCTGCCGCGCAGCGGGAGTGGTCATGGGACATTGCTCACCTCCGCTTTCGGTGTCTCGGCCGGTAGGTGGGCGACGAACCACCGCAGCGCCTCGAATATCCAGAGGCACTCCTCGTCGTAGTGCATCCCCACCTCGTAGGCGTCGCTGTCCGGGACGTGTTCGTGCAGGAGCTCCACCCAGAGGTGCTGATCGAGCTCGCCGTGCCGATGGTGGTCCTGGGCCTCGTGCAGCAGGTCATCCCAGTCACCCGCAGCATCGTCACGCGCCATCTCGCGAGCGAAGGCCAGGGCGTCACCCGCGTAGAAGCAGCGGCGCCGCTGCGGGTGGTCCAACTTGCCGAGCAGGTACTCGGGGCACTCCGCATCCCTGGTCGCCCCCCGGAGCCAGCCGAGGGCATCGTCATTGTGGAAGTGGAGGATCCCGTCCCCGAGATCACCGAAGAGGATCACCGTCCCCGGACGGATGATGAGGCGGAACGAGCGGTTGCCGCTTTTCGAGTTGATACAGAGCCACTCGTTCTGCCCGCGGTCGAGGATTCGGTGGTGTTGGAAAGCCTCCTCGGCGATCCGGTGGATCTGCGCCCGGGTGGCGTCGTAGCCTTCGTTCATCCTCGTACCTCCGCCAGCTCCGCACCGCTCCCGGCCAGCAGCTCCGCCAGCCGGCGCTCCGCTTCCGCGGGATCCGCCGTCCCCACGGCGATCGGGTTCACGCGGCCCGTGCGGGCGTTCACAAACACCCCGTGCCACTCCAGGCCCCCGTCCCGGAAGAGCCGCCAGAGCAGCTCCGCGGCCCAGGTGGAGACGTGCCGGTTGATGTAAAGTGCCTGGCGGTCCAGCGCGGCCGCGAGGGTGCAGCTCTCTGGCTCCGGCGCTTCGCTCTCCGCGCGCTCCAGCATGTCCGGGAAGAGATCGACCACGGTCCGCAGCCGCTTCCGCCCCGGGTCCGCGATCCACTCCGGCTCACCCAGGACCACCTGTCCCGTGTCCGCGTCGTTTCCCAGGTCCATCCAGTAGCGCGGCGGCCGGCGCTCTCCCATGAGCAGCGCGTGGTGGAGCTCCGCCCGGGCGCGGAGGCTGTCCACGGCGGTGATGAGCAGGTCCGGCGGCTCCCCGGCCCGCTGCATGTGCCAGTAGGGGTGCTGATAGACCCGCGGGATCCCGTGCCAGTGGAGGCCGTAGAACGCGTTCAGGCGGGTGCCCAGCACCGCCGCCTTGCTCTGGCCGATGTCGGACGGCGCGAAGGTCGTCCGGCCGATGTTCGCCTCGGTGATCCGGTCCGGATCCCACGCGGTCACGTGGAGCCCGTGCGGGTGCCCGAGCTGCCGCAGCGCGACGTGGAGCTGTGCGAGCTCCGTGAGGAGCCGGCTGCCGGAGCCGCCGCACCCCACCAGGTCAATCGCGATCTCCTTCCGGCGCCACTCGCCGGGCAGATAATGCTTGCTCATTCGTCCAGCACCTTTTCGTAACAGGGGCCGGGGATCCGAAAGGCCAGCCCCTCAATCACCACCCGCTCCGAAAGCGGGCAGATTTCCTGAATGCAGACCATGGCGTCGCACCGCGTGCGGATCCCAAAGTGGATCGCGCACCAGGCGGCGA
>CAYQDT010000450.1:0-4348 GCA_964416225.1 uncultured bacterium | reverse complement strand
ACCTGATTATAGCAACTACCATGAGGAGCGCCAATAGCGGGAGCACCGCCCGGTCCGCGGCCAGCACCGCCGGCACCTGGTCCGTCGAACGGACGGGCACATACAGGGCGAGGCAGGCGAACGCAAAGAGCACGAGCGCGAGCCAACAAAGCGGCACCAGCTCCAGCATCGCGCGGATGACGCGGCTTTCGGCGCGCGCCTCCCCTCCACGCTGCCGCGCCTCGGCTTCCGATCCGGCGTCTGCCCATCCGCCGGCTTCCCATCCGCCAGATTCCGGCCCTATGGCTTCCGGCCCCTCGGCCGCCGGCCCCTCGGCATCCATGCGTTCCGTGCCTCTCAAAGCCTCTGATCGTCCGGGGCCGCGTCCCGGCGCGGCGGGACCGTGCGCCGCAGCGTCTCGCGTCAGCATGCGGGCCGGATCGCTTCCAGCGCGTTGTGGACCCCAATCTCGGGGACGCGGGCGACCGCTACCTGCCCCAGCGCACGCGCCAGGACGAAGCGGTACTCGCCGCCGACGGTCTTCTTGTCCATGAGCATCGCCCGCAGGAGGGCTTCCTCGGCAAGCGGCTGCCCCAGCCGCACCGGCAGCCCGTATCGCTCCAGCAGCGCCACGATCTCCGCGGCGGCCGCCGGGTCGAGCCCGGCCGCGGCGATGGAGAGCTCCCCCGCCGCGACCATCCCGATCGCCACCGCCTCGCCGTGTGCGTAGTAGCCATAACCGGCCACCGCCTCGACCGCATGCCCCACCGTGTGGCCGTAATTCAGAATGGCGCGGAGGCCGCTTTCGCGCTCGTCCGTGCCCACAACCTCCGCCTTGATTTCGCAGGAGCGGGCAACGAGATGCGTCAGCGCCTCTGAATCGTGCCGCAGCACGGCCTCCCGGTTCGCCTCCAGGAACGCCAGTAGCGATGGGTCCGCGATGATCCCGTACTTGACCACCTCCGCCATGCCGGACCGCAGCTCGCGCGCCGGCAGCGTCGCGAGGGTATCGAGGTCGGCGATCACCAGTGACGGCTGGTGGAAGGCGCCGGCCAGGTTCTTTCCGGACGGAAGATCGATCCCGGTCTTACCGCCCACGCTGGAATCCACCTGCGCGAGCAGCGTGGTCGGGATCTGGATGAAGCGGATCCCGCGGAGATAGGTTGCCGCCGCGAAGCCGGCCAGGTCGCCCGCCACTCCGCCGCCGAGCACCACCACGACTGAGCCGCGGTCCAGGCGCGCTGCCGAGAAGGCTGCGTAGAGGCGCTCGAGCTCCGCGAGGGACTTGCTGGTCTCGCCCGGTGGTACCGTGACGGGCGTGACCTGGAAGCCGGCCTCCTCCAGGCTCCGCAGCACCGTCTCCCCATAAAGCGCGCCAACCGCGGCGTCCTGCACCAGGGCCGCCGAAGCGGTGCCCACGGCGTCGCGGGCCAGCTCTCCGGTCCGCGCCAGCAGTCCGGAGCCGATGTGGATCGGGTAGGAGCGGTCGGCTAGAGGTACGGTAATCGTTCGCATATCTCGCTCACTACCTGCTCTGTCGTCAGATCGGAGGTATCCACCACCAGATCCGCCTGGTCGTACAGCGGCTGCCGCTCCGCCAGGAGGCGCTCCACCGCGTCCCGCGGGTTCGCGGCGGTGCGCAGCATGGGGCGGCTCTCCCAGGGCGCGGTCCGGGCCAGGATCACCTCCGGTCGCGCCGTGAGGCAGACGAGCCGCCCCGTCGATCGCAGGAGCTCCAGGTTCGCGGCGCGCCCGAGGATCCCACCGCCGGTCGAGACGACCACCCCGCGCAGACCCGCGACAAACCGGGCACATTCCGTTTCCAGGTCGCGGAACGCCTGCTCACCGAACCGTTGGAAGAGCTCCGGAATCGGCATGCCGGCTTCTGCGGTGATCCACGCGTCCGTATCCACGAACCGAAGGCGAAGACGGCGCGCCAGGGCGCGTCCGGCGGTGGACTTCCCGGTACCCATGAAGCCGACGAGAACCACATTCGCTCTTGGTCCGGCCCCGCGCTGCCCTTGCCTGGTATCCATCGCTGCTCCGACCGCTGCTCCGACCCCGCCGGGCACCTCTCCGGCAAGCCCGCCAGCCGATTGTAGCACCGCAGGCCGGGTACGAAAAACGGGTACGAAAAAGGGCCGGTCGAGGCATGCCTCGACCGGCCCCGCACCCGTCCGGGTGTTTACTGGCCCGAGCCGGTTGCGACCGGGTCCGGCAGCAGCGTCGGCGTGAAGAAGAACAGCGATTCGTTGTTGTTCTTCGACTGCGAGTGGCTGCGGAAGAGCGGTCCCACCCACGGCAGGTCCTTCAGGATCGGAATGCCGCTGGTGCTCGTGGATTCGCTGCGGTTCGTGATCCCGCCGACCACGATCGTCTGTCCGCTGGCAACACGGCGCAGCGCCAGCAGGAAGGTGCTGGTGGTGTTCGGGATCCGTGTCCCGTCCGGACCGACCGATTCACCGATGAACCGCTGGAACTGAATCGGGATGATCATCGTGATCGTCCCGTCGCCGTTCACGCGAGGCGTGGCGGTGAAGGTGGTGGTGGCCGGGAGCGGAATCGGCACGAACGTGGTGTTCACGCCGGCACCCTGCACCGCCGTGGTCTGCGGCAGGAAGATGTAGGTCAGGTTCTGCGTCGCGATCGTGGCGGTCACGTTGTTCATCGTGGTGATGGAAAACGCGTCCACGACCGTCGCCTTACCCTGCGCCACCGCCGCGGCGAAGTTCACGCGCCAGTTGTCGCCCAGGATGCCCACGTTGATCGCGCCGCCCGTGGAGAGGCCGATATTCGTGTTGATGGACACGTCCGGGTAGTTGATGGACCAGTCAACGCCGAACGTCTTGGAGAAGGTGCTCTGGACCGCGATCTGCTCGATGCGGATCGAGATCTGCCGCGGAGGGATATCCAGCAGGCGGATGATGTTCTTCAGCGCCTGGATATCGTCCGGGGTGCCGCGCACCAGCAGCGAGTTGTCAAGCGGATAGCCGAGGATGCCGGTGATGCCCGGAGGCACCAGGCCGCCGATGCCGCCCTGACCACCGCCGCCGCCCAGGCCGCCGCCGAGACCGCCACCCAGGCCGCCGCCGCCCAGACCGCCACCCAGGCCGCCGCCGCCCAGACCACCGCCCAGGCCGCCGCCGCCCAGGCCGCCGCCCAGACCGCCGCCGAAGCCGCCGCCGCCGAACTGGTTGCCGGCCGTGCCGCCGCGCTGTCCGCCGTGGTTGGCGTTCGGGGAGAAGACCGGCGCGGCCGGCGTCCCGCTATTTCCACCCATCGGCATGTACCAGTTGCCGCTGGCCGGATCGACGAGACCGGGATAGATGTCCAGATCGTCGAGCGACTTCGCCGACGCCGGATTGACGCTGCTCTTCTTCGACCCGTAGTGAGACGTCGTGAGGAGCTGGTAGACGTCGTTCGGGTCGGCATATTCCAGCACCAGCTTCTCCACCACCTCCTCGCGGACCGCCGGCGGCTCCTGCTCAACCGGCATGGTGGCATACGCCGGCGCCGGCCGCTGCTCGGGGCGCGCCGCCGGTCGCACGGAAAGCTGGTACGTGCCGTCCTTGTCCTTCTGGCAGTAGACGTCCGCCGCATCGCAGACCATCTGGATCGCCTTGTCGATCGGCTTGTTCCGGATGGCGATGTAGGGGATCTGCCGGTCGGCCAGCTTACCTTCGGGATCCTTCAGGATGATGCTGACGTCCGAATTGGCGGTCAGTAGCTGGATCACCCGGGAGAGAGGCACCTGGGCGAGCTCCAGCGTGACGGACGCCGCGGGAGCGGTGCCCTCCGCGGCCCGCGCGGGCAGCATCGGGCCGCCCACCAGCAGGATTCCGCAGAGCGCTCCCAGGGCGAAGACGCGACTGCTCATAGCGTTAACTCCTCATTCAGCCATTCTGTGGCGAGCTGTTTTCCAGCCGTCCGCCATGGATGCGCCGGGCTGGTTTGCTGGATCGTCTCTGGCTCGGACGGCGAACAGGGTCCAGAGAGAAATCTTGGATGCGCGGAGAGATCAGGGGATCGCATAGGCCGGCATTGGCATCGGGGCCGTCGGTTCGTCTGCTGGTGAGCCGGGGCGAAGGAGATGGAGCGCGGACGGCAACCCGCCCGAAGCGGGCGCTCAGTCGCCCATCCATCCGTCGCCGGGCTCGCCGGTTCCCCGGCCCCACAGCCCCTGCCTGCTTCCAGGCCGGAGAAAGGGCCGCCGGGACTGCATCCAGTCTACCGACGACCCACCTATTAGCTATTCCGGGCGGAAAACCCTTCTTCTGGTCCGGTGAATTAGAAGCGTCGGCCGCCGCCCATGCCGCCGCCCATCATGCCGCCGCCCATACCACCCATGCCGCCCATCATGCCGCCGCCC
>CAYQDT010000449.1:0-4360 GCA_964416225.1 uncultured bacterium | reverse complement strand
CGGGCTCCGGCCCGGGAGCGGTGGCCCGCCGCGCGGTCGTCCGCGAACACCAGCAGCGCCGTCACCACGGCCGCGAAGAGGACTCCCGGGAGGAAGAGGCTCGCCGCCGGGAGCCCGGGCAGCCAGTTCTGGAAGGTCTGCTCGGACGCTCCGAACAGCGCGTCGTCCCGCCAGCCGGAGCGAATGTACGCCCCTTCCAGGAGCAGGAAGACGAGCGCGCCCCCCACCGCGCCGGAGATCCCCTGCCGGAGGACGGCCTGGGTCCAGAGGCGCGCGAGGGAGCTCTCGGCGCGGCTAGCGCCGGATCCGTGTAGGGGCGGTTTTCCGACCTTCGGGGCGATCATGCAGGCGCTTACGGCTCAGCTCACTCCAGCGCGATTCCGGATACCTCTGCGCGGTCCGCTCCCAGGCGGCCCGGGCCGCGGCGGCGTCGCCGGCCGCCTGCTCGCACTCGCCGCCCTGAAATCCGGCCTCGGCGGCAATCTCCGCGTCCTGTGAGAAGCGCTGCGCCACCCGTGCATAGAGCCCGGCCGCGCCCCGCGGTCCGGACTGCTTCCGGAGCGCCTCCGCCCGCGCGAGGAGAAGACGGGCTGTGTACCAATCGTCCGCCGCCGCTCCGCCGGAGGTCAACTCCAGGGTACGCGCGTACTGGTGCAGATGGTTGTACGCCTGCGCGGCCGTGGCGCGGGCCTGGAGCCGGAGATCGGCGGACAGCTGCTCCTGGGCAAGGAGCGGCTCGACCTGCCGCGCCGCGTCCTCCGCCCGGCCGGCTTCCAGATATTCTTCGCCCGCTCGGAGCCGGCTTTCGAATGCCAGCGCCGGGTCCTGGGAGCTGCCGGCGCGGGCGAAAGCCGCCGCTGCCTCCGCATGCTGCTCCCGCCGGCGCAGGGCCCAGCCGAGGCGATAGGCAATGCGGTCGGCGGCGGCATGTTTCCCGCGGAGCGCCGCCTGGTACTGCTCCGCGGCCGCGTCGAAGCGACCCGCTTCGAACTCCGCTTCACCCACCCGGAAATGCGCGTCCGCGGCGAAAAGGTGCTCCGGGTAGCTGTCCGCGAGCTGCCGGAAGAGCGCCAGGGCCTCCTCCGCACGGCCCGTGTCCGCCTTCAGCCAGGCCAGCGCGTATAGCGCCTCCGCCTGGATCGACTTCGCGCCGCCCGCCAGCGCCTCCCGGTAGGCCGGCTCCGCGTCGGACAGCCTGCCCCCGTCGACCAGGAGGCGGCCGAGGGCCAGGTTGAGCTCCGCGCCGCTTTCCCGGTCCGTCCCCGCCGAGCGCGCGGTGCGCAGCACCTCGGCGGCTCCTTCCCGGTCCCCGCCGGCGGCCAGGACTTTGCTTGCGCCGAGGGCGGCCCGGACCACGAAGCCGGCCGGAGGCTGCTCCTTCACGATCTCCACAAGCTGCGCGGTGACCTCGGCCGGCCGGCGCAGGTGGGCGGCGGCGTCGATAATGCCGGCCCGTGCCTGGAGCCGGTGCTCGTGGTCCGCGCCGTCCTCCAGCGCCTGTCCGAACAGCCGGATCGCTTCCGCGTGGCTGCCCGCGCGGGAGGCGCTGTCCGCCTTCCGCAGCATGTCGGCGGCGAGCACCAGCCCGGGGGCGTGCATCTTCCCGAGGGCCGCCTCCACCTGCCGGGCATCCGCTTCCCGGCCGGACTTCCGGTAATGCGCGGCCAGCAGCTTTCCGGCGCGCGCCCCGCCGGAGGTGGCGGGGAACCGGTCCAGGGCCTGCCGGAGCGTCGTCACGGCGGCTCCATCTTTCTTCATAGCAAGCTGTGCCCCGCCGAGGGTGGCAAGCACCTCCGCGCGCGTCTCGCCGGCCAGCTCCCGCCGGAGGAGGGCGGTGCACTGCTCCACAGCGGCGTCGCTTTCGCCTCGCTCCAGGCGGCAGCGCGCGGCGGCGGCCTCGGCCCGGTCCAGCAGCCGGCCGGGCTTCTTCCGCGCCAGCACCGGCGCGAGCTCCGTCTCCGCGCCCGCGGCGTCGCCCTGCTGGAGCAGCCCCTCCGCCAGCACCACCGCCGCCCCGTCCCGGAGCTCCGGCTCCGGCTTCCGGACCAGGACCTCGCGGGCCAGCGAGACGGCCGTCTTCGCTTCGCCGGACCGCAGTTGCAGCTCGGCCAGCCGCACGGAGCCGGCGGCGGGCCACCGGCCGGCTCCGGCCAGCGCTCCGAGGGCGCGCAGGAGGTCCGCCGCGCGGCCGGGCTGCCCGGCGTCCGCCTCCAGGTCCGCCAGCGAGTACAGCGCTTCCCCGGCAATCTCCTTTTCCGGCGCGGTAGCCAGCTTGCTGTAGCGGGTCCGCGCTTCCGCCAGGTTGCGTTCCGCCCGGTAGCAGTCCGCGATCCGCAGCTCCGCCTCCGCGGGCACGCCCCCGTTCGGGAAGAGGAGCGCCGCCGCCTGGTAGGCGGACCGCGCCACGCTGAAGCTCCCGCGCAGGAAGGCGGACCGGCCCAGGGCGAGCTGCGCCCGCGGCGCTTCGAGGCTGTCCGGGTACTGCTGGAGGAGGCGCCGGAGCTCCACCTCCGCCTCGTCATAGCGCGAGAGCCGGAGCAGCGCGTCCGCAGCGCCGAGCAGCGCCCGCGGCACGAGCGGCGACTCGCCGAACTGCGCCCGCATCACCCGGTAAGCCGCCACCGCCTCGGCGGCGTCACCGGCCAGGCGATACGCTTCCGCCGTCATGAACGCGGCGCGGGGCGCGTCGGCGTGGGTGGGCCACTGGGTGAAGTGGTCGAACACGCCCGCGGCCTCCCGGTAGCGGCCTTCGGTCATGAGCGTGTCGCCCAGGAGCGACGCGGCGGTCGGCCCCAGCAGCGCGCTCTTCTCCACCAGGCCGAACGACTCCTGGAGCGGGGCCAGGGCCCGCGCCGGGTCCTTCTGCGCCAGCCGGGCGCGCCCCAGGCCGAGGAGCGCCTCGGCCCGCACGTCGGGCGAGATCGCCGGCCCGACCAGTGCCTCGAAGGTCCGCACGGCCAGCTCCGGCTGGTTCAGCCCGAGGTAGGCCTCCCCGAGGCGCAGCCGGGCCGCGGCGGCGCGGGGGTGCATCGGAAACTCGGAGAGCCACCTCTCCAGCACGGGAGCGGCTTCGGCCCACTTCTTACCGTTCGCCAGCGCCACCGCGGCGGTGAAGCGCCCGTCCGCGTCGCCGGGCTGCTGCGCGAGTGCCGGAGCGACCAGCGTTCCGCAGAGCGTGAGTACCCAGAGTGAGCCGTGTCGTCGCATCCTCTCCCCCATCCACCGCCGGACTTTCCCCTGCCGGACCCACCGGCCGGAACCGCGCCGGAAACCGGCCAGAAGGGAACGCTCCCCGACTGCCGGCCACGCCCCCGGCAGCCCGTTCTCACGGGGTTCAGCCGGATAGGGCGGTCCCTGATGGCCGTACGGCCTGCCGGACCGCCGCGAAACGACGGCCGGGCGAGTCCGGGGTCCCACCCGGAATCTAAGGTCGGGCGCCCCGCCGCCGGGGACCAAGCGTGCGGCCACTCGATGCGGCGCCCCAGCCCCCGGCTCGCGGCTACTGCGCCCCGCCCGCCGCCTTGTAGGTGCGCTTGTGCGGGAGGTGGCCCATCGCCATGTCCTCCACGCCCTTCAGCGCCGGATTCCACAGCTCCACGTCCCTCTGGAAGTACATGGGCACCCAGGGCGCGTCCTCCACGGCCAGCGCCTCCGCCTTGCGGTACGCGGCGATCCGCGCGGTGGGGTCCTGCATGGTGTCGGCCTGGTCGCAGAGGTGATCGAACTGCGGGTTCGAGTAGCCGATGGTGTTCTCCGGGGCGCCGGTGCGCAGCATCACGGAGAGGAAGTCCTGCGGGTCCAGGTAGTCGGCCGCCCAGCGAAGGAACCCCATCTGCAGGCTCCCCTCGTTGCGCCGCTTCAGGAAGGTCGTCCACTCCACCTCGTCCGTCTTCACCGGGATTCCGAGGTTCTTCTGAAGATCGTCCGCCAGCGCGACGGCGGTGTTCTTGATGTCCTGCTCGCTCGCGCGGAAGCTCAGGGTGAGGGCGGGGAAGCCCTTTCCGTCCGGGTAGCCGGCCGCGGCGAGCAGCTGCTTCGCCTTCTCGGGGTTGTACGGGAGCCCCTTGAACTGCGGGTTGTGGCCAGGGACGCCTGGCGGCAGGATCCCCTCGGCCTGGCGCGGGACGCTCTCGTGGACCGTCTTGATGATCTCCGCCTTGTTGATCGCCATCGCGATTGCCTGGCGCACCCGCTTGTCCTTGAACGGCTCGAACGCCTTTCCGTTCAGGAAGACATAGTAGACGGAGGGCCGCTCGAAGGTGTGGAGCAGCGGCTGCAGCTTCGGGCTGCTCTTATCGCCCCGGTACTGCGCCATGGTGATCCCGCAGATATCCAGCTCCCCCGCTTCGAACTTGTCATG
>CAYQDT010000448.1:0-4361 GCA_964416225.1 uncultured bacterium | reverse complement strand
GCCAACCTCAGCCTGCTCGTGCCGCGGATCAACTCCACCCCTGGACAGGTCGCTCAGACTCCCGCCCGGTCCCGCGCGGGCTGGAAGCTGGCCCTCAAGGCCACCACCAACGAGCAGCGCGCCGGTGAGGTCTTCGTCGGCGAAACGCCCGTCAGCGCCGGCAACGGCTTCGACCGCCTCGAGCTGCCGCCGGCGGTGCAGAAGGGTTCGGAGTTCCGGATCCGGCCCGCGCACGCCCGCCCCGGCACCCGCCTCGCGCAGGACATCCGCAGTGCGGCGCGCGCGGCGCAGCGCTGGGACCTGGAAGTGGAAACTTCTAAGCCCGGTGAGAGCGTCAAAGTAACGTGGGACTCGCTGCCGAGCGGGGTGCGAGGCTCCATCCAGGTGGAAGGGGCGCATCCCCGGCCCCTGAGCTCCGTCGGAGAGGTACGCTTCCAAGCGGAGCGGCCTGGAATCCATCACCTGACGCTGATCGCCGCCGCGGCTCCGGTCGCGCCCGCGCGCTGAACTTAATCCGGGGCCCGGCGCATCCTCCCGCGCCGGCCCCGACCATTTTTGCCAACGTTCGGAGAAGCACCGATGAAGAGTGTGGGTCGAAAGCTCGGCTGGTGGGTACCACTGGCCGCCATGGGCGCACTGACCCTGCTGGCCGCGCAGCCCGCGCGCACGCAGGCCAAGGTGACCTACCCGCAGTGGGAGCGCGATTCCGGGGTGATCATCAACAACCCGCCCGCGAACTTCCCGCTGACCAACAAGTATCTGGCCCTCTGGGAATACTACGCGGGCAGCGACATCTCCCGGTTCAATATCTGGACGAACCTCGGCGATCCGCTGAACGACGGCGACAACTACATCACCTACTACAAGACGGATACCAGCGGCAATATCACGTACGAGTGTCCCTGGGGCTCGCGCCTCTTCTCCTCGCAGCGGCCGACGCCCTGCGTCTCCGACGGAAGCGGCGGCACCACCGGCGACGATCGGCCCCTGTGCAATGTGCTCTCGCTCCACGTCGCAGACCCCACGAACACGGCCAACAACGGCTTCACCGATTTCCTCTTTCCGGAAGACGGAAGCGCGGTGTTCGCTCCGCCGCGGGTAGATCTCGCCGACGGCCAGGGGTACTTCGCGCCGTACCGCTTCACCAGCGGCAGCAACATCGCGCTCGAGGTCACGCAGAAGACCGAGTTTGCGCGGGACATGATGCGCATCGAGGTCTCCATCAAGAACAACGGTGGGTCCACGGCGACCGTCGGTGCGCGCCTCCTGCTGGACCCGTTCGTCGATAACTGGGTGAGCGGTAATTTCAACGCGCAGCCTACCAAGTCCGTGTACCTGCCGAATACGCTCCAGCGGATCACGTACGAAACGGAGTTCCGTGGCGCGCAGATTCCCGGCCAGTGGCAGATGTTCGACGACGATACGGGCCAGCAGCCGAACTACATCGCCAAGGGCTATCTGGCGAACGGGCAAACCTCGGCGCCCGGGCAGATACTCCCGGTCGGGCAGTACGGCGCCACCACGCCGTCGCGGGTCATCTTCGGCAACACGCTGGACATGTACCCCTACGTGCTGGCCAAGACCAACCCCTGGTACTGGACGACCCGGACCGACTTCGAGCTGCGCATCGCTGATATCGGTCTCCTGATCTACTGGGACCCGATCTCCATTCCCGCCGGACAGAGCCGCTCCTTCGTGACCTACGGCGGCGTCGGCGTCGCGGAGCACGGGATGAGCGACGCCTATGTGATCACGCACCAGGGCAAGCCGGACCCCAACAGCGCCGGCTCCCAGGGCTTTATCGGCGCCATCCAGACGCCTTTCGCTCTGCCGCTGGTGAGCGGAGCGGCGGACGTGGATTCGACCGGGGCGCCGCTGACGTACAATATCGACGCCTACCTGCAGAATGAGTCGATCTTCCAGGTGACCGGCGCCACCGCAAACATCCCGGTGCTCCCGGATGCGCTCCAGTTCGTGATGCCGGGCGTCACCAACCCGCAGCAGCTCCTGCTGGCGAACGCGAGCCCCGTCGGTCGCAACTCGGACGAAAGCCACGGAGTCTGGAAGGTCCAGGCAACCGGGGTGTCGGCCGGTCTCGTGCCGATCGACGTCATCTTCACGAACGGCGGCTTCCGCGACTCCGCGCAGGTGCGCCGGATGATCAACGTGCCGCAGGGCAACCTTTACCAGTTCGACGACAACTGGCGGATGGTGACCTTCCCGTTCACGTTCGCCGGACTGAACAACGATCCGGCGGTGGCGCTCGGCTTTCCCGCGGGCACGCCTTTCCAGATCGTCCGGTACAACCCGGAGAGCACCGCCGCCAATCCCTACGAGGTCGTGACGGCCATCCAGCCGGGCGAGTCCTACTGGGTCCGGATGCTCGGAACCGGAACCACCTTCACCCGGCTCCAGAACGCGACGCCGATCAAGTCGGGCGTGACCGATCCCAGCGGGACCGCGCCGGCCTACTCTACCGCGTTGGCGCGGGGCTGGAACCAGGTGGGTGACCCGAGCCCGTACGCCGTCGCGGTGCGGGACCTGAAGCTGTTCACGGTGGGCCAGACGACCACCGGCGGGAGCGGCAACGGGACCGGGCTTCCGCCCCTCATCACCTACGATCAGGCCGTCACGCAGGGCTGGATTCGTCCGACGCTCTACGCCTATGACCGGAAGACGAATGCCTATGTCCCCCTCGGCCGGGATGCCGTGATCCAGCCGGGCCAGGGAGTGTGGATCTACGCCACGGGTAACCGCTCCCTCTACTGGCCGTCACCGATCGGTCCGAAACTCTCGATCACGCCGTAAAGCGAACCAAGCGCCCGCCCTTCGGGGCGGGCGGCCCCTCATCCCGCTACAGGAGAAGAAGTCATGAGGTCCGGATTCGGCTGGCTCCTCGCCAGCATCGCCGGTACTGCCCTCGCGCTGCCGAACGTCGCGTCCGCCGCACCCCAGCGTCCGACGAATACGCGCCCCCCTTCGCCCAGCGGACCCGCCGCTCCCGCCGTGGACCAGGGAGCCGCCGCTCGTCCGGCGGCCGGACCTGTTGGCGGAGCCCAGCAGGGTGCCTACCAGCCGCCCGCGCCGATCCGCCCGGGACAGCCGGTGTCGGTCCTCGTCTTCCCCTTCGGCTTCGGAGCGGACACCGACACGGGAGCGGCCGCTCCGGCACCGGCGGCGGTGGCTCCGGCGCCCGGCGCCACCGCGGGAGTGACGGGGCTCACCGCCGCGCAGCAGGAAGTCTCGAACTACCTGACCGGGATCGTCAAGGCCGGCTTTCTCGCCACCCCGAACTATACGGTCGCCACCTACTCGCCGCTTTCGTCGCTGGTCCAGCGGGCGCGCAAGGATGATATCCTCCGCGCCGATCAGCTGCTGGACGTCATCTCTCCCGGGACCGGAGCGGTGGATATCGCCAAGGCCCGCGTGATCGCCAACCGGCTCGGAATCCAGACGCTCCTCATCGGCACGATCGACATGAAGGAGACCCCGAAGACGAACACGGTGGAGATCACAGCCGAGACGCAGCTCATCAACAGCTCTACCGGCGAAGTGCTGCGGAGCGCCGCCGTCAGTGGCGCGGCAGCCGGAGCGGAGGGCGTGGCCCTGCAGACCGTGGAGGACCGCGCGGCGCTCGAGACCGCGCAGAAGGTGCTTCCCGCGATGGGCATCCAGCTCGTTGCGCCGAGGGCCCCCGCCGCTCCCACCGGGTCCCGGTCGGCCAAGCCTGCCAAGGCCCGGAAGAGCAGCGAGAAGCCGAAGGCCGAGCCGCGCGCGAAGAGCGGCGCGAACGCCGATGAGAAGGCCGCGGAGGCCGCGCGCAAGCAGGAAGAGCGCGCAGCGGCGGACGCCCGCAAGGAGCAGGCCCGCGCGGCGGAGCAGGCGCGGCAGGCGGACAAGGACGCGCAGCGCGCCGCAGAGAAGGCGCGGAAGGAAGCGGAGCGCCAGGCGAAGTCGGAGCGCCAGGCGAAGGCCGAGCGCGCGGCGGCTGAAAAGCGGGCCGCAGCCGCGGAAGCCCGAACGTCCGGCACCCACGCAGCCGCCGCGTCGGCGCCCGCCGAGCGGGTGATCCCCGCGGTGCAGACGGCGCAGGCCGCTCCCGCGCCCGCACAGCCGGCTTCCGCCGCCCCCACGGTGACGACCTCGCCGTCGGGCGCCGCGGTTCCGGCCCCCGCGCAGGCGCGGACCAACGAAGCCGGCATGCCGGTGCCGTACGGCTACGCGGCCAACCAGAACGTGGAGAAGCTCCCGTCCCGGAACCGGACCAACCTGAAGGTTCCGGCGTGGCTGGGGGTGGCCGGGTTCCTGACCGGGCTGAGCTTCCTCATCTTCTAGATCGGGTCCGGCGGAGGCCGCCGGAT
>CAYQDT010000447.1:4039-4366 GCA_964416225.1 uncultured bacterium | reverse complement strand
CGCGTTTGCGCGCCGTCCTCATACAGCCGGAGCGGCCGGTCCTCCAGCAGGCATCGCGCGAAAATACTGGCCACGCCGGTATACGGATTGCTCAGGGCCTGCCGCGGGCCGTAGACGTTGAAGTAGCGCAGAGCCACCGTGGGGACTCCCACGGCGCGGCCCGTCACCAGGCAGAGCTGCTCCTGGTCCTGCTTGGTGATGGCGTACACCGAGGCGGGGTCCAGCGGCTTGCTCTCCGGAGTAGGGAGGGGCTCCATGCTCGCTCCGCACCGGGGGCAGCGCAGCTCCCAATCGCCGCGCTCCAACTGCTCGCGGGGACGCGGCTTC
>CAYQDT010000447.1:0-4029 GCA_964416225.1 uncultured bacterium | reverse complement strand
GGACCACACTCCGGGCAGCGGTACCACCCTTCCCCATAGACGGACACGGAGGAGGGGACAATGAGCTTCCGAACCCGGTCTCGCCGCGCCGCGATCGCCTGGAGCAGCACCGCGGTGCCAAAGCTGTTGTTGGAAACGTATTGCGCAATCTCCGTCATGGACTGACCGACGCCGACGTCGGCGGCCTGGTGGAAGACCACCTCCACGCCGTCCAGCGCGCGGGCGAGGGTATCGGCGTCCCGCACATCGCCTCGCAGCACCTCCACGTCGGCCGGGAGCCGCCGCGGATGATCGCCGTGGACCTGGGGGGAGAAGAGGTCGAGCACCCGGATGCGGTGCCCGCGCTCCAGGAGCGCGTCGACGAGGTGCGAGCCGATGAACCCCGCGCCGCCGGTAACCAGGATGGTAGCCAGAGCAGTACTCCACGCGCCGGGTGCCGGCGGTCAGGTGCCGGGCGGGGATGCCGCCCGGTTCAGGATCGAGGTCGGGCGCGGGCCGTCCGCTACCCCGCGCGGGCTTCCACTTGCGCGGGGTTCGCAAGCTCCGCGGGGTTTGCAAGCTCCGCGAGGACCAGTCCCGCAAGGAGGGGCAGCATGATCTCGTGATGGCCCGTAAGGCCGATGCCCCGTCCGCCGAGGCCTCCGATCCGCTCCACAAGCTGTTTCCCACCGCGGTAGTGGCGGATCATATCGACGTCGACACTGACGCAGCCTTCCAGGGAGACCCCCAGATTCCGGAGGAGGGAAAACGCCTTGAGCACGACTTCCGGAATGATGACGGCGGAGCCGAAGTTGATCAGGACGCCGCCCCCGCCCAGCCGGGAGAGAGATTCCGTCAGTCGGCGGAAGTCCCGCAGGCTGGTCTCGCCGATGGCCGCTCCGTCCGCCTCCGGATGCATGTGCAGGATATCGGTCCCCATTCCCACGTGGATCGTCACGGGGACCTGGAGCGCGGCGGCCTGCGCCAGCACGCTGTATTCCGCGTAGGGGGCGGAAGCCTCCAGAAGCGCCGCGCCGACGGCTTCGCCCAGCCCCCGGCCCTCGGCCTGGCCGCGCCGGATCGCCTCGTTGAGAAACGCCGCCGTCTCCGCGGCCCAGCCGAACTTCCCGTCGTTCAGCGAGCCTTCGACGTTCTCGGAGGTCTTTCCGAAGAGCCCGATCTCCGAGTCATGGATCAGGCAGGCGCCGTTGCTGGAGAGTGAGGTGACGACGCCGCGGCGCATCAACTCGATGAGCACCGGCGCGAGGCCGCACTTGATCACGTGCGCGCCCATGGTCAGCGCTACCGGGCGCTCCCGCCGCCGCGCTTCCGCGATGGCGCCGACCACCGCGCGCAGCTCGCTGCCGGCCAGGATGGCGGGCAGGCGCTCGAGGAAGCCGTAGAGCGGCACCGGCACCGGTGCGAAATCCTCCACCCGCACCTTGCTGGCGCGATCATGGATGGAGTAGGTGGACACGCGGGTCAGGTCGAGCATCAGGGGACTCCGCAGGCGCGAGGGAGCAATTCGGGCGGGGAGAAAGGGCGGTCCGTTAGGGCGCCCCACTCCATTCTCCCTCAGCCGGATTGAGCGTAAGTAGGTATCGTGCGCCGGTACCGGAGGACGAAGCGTGAGCCGGCGGCCCGGCCGAGCGGCTCGGAGCAGGCCGCCGTGCTCCGGTGCGGCGGTGTCCGGCAGCCTGGGGCCACCGGCTCAGACTTCGCCGCAGGCTCAGATCCAGCCTCGGAGACGATAAACCTCCGTGCCCACCAGTTCCCGGAGCAGGTCCTCGAATGCGGCAAGCCGGGCACTGGGCGTACGGGGAGCGCGCAGATCGTAGCGCTCCTCCGGACAGGGTGAGGAGATGACGCGCACCCCCGCATGCTCGAAGACGGCGGCCGCGCGGCGACTGTGGGTCGGCTGCGTGACGAGGAGCACGTCGCTCCAGCCCTGCTTCCGCGCGAGCTCAGCGACCGCCAGTGCCTCGTCGTGGGTATTGCGGACCGGACGCTCGGGCTCGAGCAGCGCCCAGCGGAAACCGAGCCGGCGCATGTGCTTCTCCACCATCGCGCGATGGGAAGGCTTCGGCGGCGCCTGCCGCGTCACGACCAGCACGTCGGCGTAGCCCGCGCGCAGGAGTTCGTAGGCGTGCATCAGTCGCTGCGCGGTGTCGGCGCCCGGCTCTCCGTCATCCCGCACCTCGCCGGTCAGGACCACGATTCCGGCTGCCTTCCGAAGAGGATCGATCCGAATCACGCCGGGAAGGAGGGCGCCGGTGACGGGCGAAGCCGTCACCGCCACGATGAGCAGCGCGGCCAGGGCGCCGGCGGCCACGAGGACGCAGCGCCCGCGGGTGGCGCCTACCGCCCCGCCCAGCAGCGCCGCGGCCGGAGCCGCCCACCATTCCGCGTCGAGCCATCGCAGTTCGGGGATGACCCCGAAACCCAGCACATACGCCGCCAGCCACAGAAAGACCCCGACCGCGGCGCCCGCTCCAATTCCGGCGCACAGGCCGGGCCGCGCAAGCACTCCGCGCCGCGAGCCGTCGATCGTGCCGCAAGCCTTCGGTGTCGGGGAGGTGGACGACTGCATCGATCGGTTCGTGCGCTCAACGGAGCGGTGTGGGGACGGGTGACCCGGCGGCGGCCGGCAGTCCGCCGGCTCGCCGAGCGATGATCCCCCCGCGCGGTCGGGTAGGCGCCCTTCGAGGAGGCCGCTATGAAGCCCGGTCCGGCTCAGCGGCTCTTGCGGAGCCAGAGACTGGCGGGAATGTTGGTCATGGTTTCGTTCACACTCGGAAAGTGCCGCCGCAGAAGGTCCGGGTGCTCCAGCCACATATACGACCCGGCCCACTCGATGGCGAAGGCGTCATTGAAGGCCAGAAATGCGTGGACCAGGTACTGTTCGTTCCAGCCCCAGGCCTCGTCGACCACCCATTCTTTCGGGTACTCCCCCGGGAAGTAGATGTCGTGCACGTGCACCAGCACCCCGGGCGCGAGCCTCGGCAGCACGTTCAGGAACAGGAACACCACGTCGCCGCCCGTGACGACCCGGTGGCTGGAGTCGATGAAGAGAATGTCGCCGGCTTGCAGCCGGGAAGTGAGGGTTTCAGCTGGAAGCCGCTCGACGAATTCCTGGAGGTGCTCATCCGCGGTCTCGCCGACGGCGACCCGCGGATTCGGATCGATGCACGTCAGCTTCGTGTCGAGCTGCCCCTCGCGGATCGCCTGACGCGCCACGCGGGAGGAAAAACCGCTGCCCACCTCCACGATCTGCCTCGGCCGGTAATGCCGGATGACGGAGTAATAGGTCTCCGCGTCGATCCGCTTGTAATACTCATTGTCAAAGTAGTAGCCGCTTGCGCGGGGTTCATGCGGAAAGGCGCTGTACGCCTCACGGAACGGCGCGCAGACCCGCTGCAGGAAGCGCTCGCCGGCCTCCCGCGAGAGCTGGAGGCCGCCGTCGTAGCTGGCGTGGGTCCAGTGCCCGGATCGCTCCAGGTCCGCCAACCGCTTTTGCTCGGCGAGACGGGCCGCGCTACTCGTGACCTCCAGACCCATCGCCTTGAAGCAGGCGTTGAGGAACAGTTTAGCGCTGGTGGTGAGCCGGGGCATGTCGAACTCCGTCAGTGCGTTCCGGAGCCGCGGCGGGGAGTAAGGCTCCGCCGGCAGCTGCCCGAGCGACGAAAGCGGTCTTCGCACCGGGGCTTTCGCCTAGTATAAGTAAAAACTCGATTTTGGAAAACGCGTCACGATGCTCGAAGGTGCCGTGAGTGCTCTGGAGTTGAGCGAGGAGCCGGAAGATCCCTCTGCCCGAATCTTCAGCCGGTTGTCTGGAGGGGCCGGAGTCTCTCTGGGAAGAGCTGCGGGGCCCGTTCGCGTGGCGCCTACCGTCGACCGGATGCGCGGTTTGGCCGGCGAAGCGGCGACCCGCTGGCGAGGGGGATGCGATTCACCAACGGGCATTCGCCGAGCGATACAGCAGCCGCCCGGGATTAGCGGCCGGAAGCGCGCCGCCCGGCCAGGACCGATTCATACAGCTCCAGCAGGCCG
>CAYQDT010000446.1:0-4368 GCA_964416225.1 uncultured bacterium | reverse complement strand
TGCCCGAGTAGCACGCCGGTCCGGGAGAGGATCGCCCGGACTACCGGAGCCCTGCGGGGAGCTGAGCGGCCGCCATGAAGATCGCGATGTGGACCAGTTGGCAGACCCGGTGCGGGATAGCGGCGTACACCGCGGCGCTCGTGGAGGAGCTGCGGCGCCTGGACGTTTCCGTGGAGGTGGTTCCGGTGCCGTACACGGAGCGGGATCCGGCCCGCGCGGCGGAGACCCTGGAGCGGCTGAACCGGGCGGACCTGGTCCACATCCAGCACGAATACACCTTCTTCGGGGGCGTGGCCCCCCTCTCGTCCTCGCTTCCGCGGTACCTGCGCGGGCTCCGGAAGCCGCATGTGGTGACCGCGCACACCGTCTTCACCGCGTCGGAGCTGCTGCGGCTGGAGCAGGAGCATCGCCCCCGGCAGCGCCTGGCCAAGCAGCTCCTCTCCGCTTACCCACCGTACCGCGCCTACGTGGAGCGGGACCCCTTCCGCCGGGCGGAGGCGGTGATCGTGCACACGGGCGCCGCCCGGGAGCGGATGGTGCGGCGCGGGATTCCGGCGGCGCGGCTCCACGTCCTCCCCGCGGGCGCCCCCGCCTCCGCCTCCGCCTCCGCCGAGCTCGTCGAGGAGAAGCGCCGGGCATGGGACCTCGCGGGCCGGCGGGTGCTGACCATCTTCGGCTACGTCTCGCCGGACAAGGGGTATGAAACGGCGCTGGAGGCGCTGGCGGAGCTCCCGCCGGCCGTGAAGCTGCTCATTGCCGGCGGCACGCGCGTGGAGCAGGAGCGGGGCTACATGGACCAGCTCCGGCAGACCCTCCGGACGGGCGGCCTGGAGGAGCGGGTGACGATCACCGGCTACCTGGATGACGCGGAGATCGCGGCGGCCATGGCGCTCTCGGACGTGGTCCTCGTGCCGCACACGGCGGCGAACGGGAGCTACTCCGTCGTGATCGCGCTCAGCTACGGCAAGCCGGTGCTCGCCTCGGATTTGCCCTGCTTCCGTGAGATCGCGGAAGGCGGGGGCGCCGCGGAGCTCTTCCCGCCGGGCGATGAGCGCTCGCTCGCCGAGCGGGCGGGTTTCCTGCTGGCGTCCGCCGGTGCCCGCCACGCCCTCTCCGAACGGGCCGGCGAGTATGCCCACGCCCGGAGCTGGGCGTCCGTGGCGGCGCGAACGCGCGCCCTCTACGCAGCCGCGCTGGCGCGATAAAACGGGGGTGCCGGTCCCCCCGGCCCGCTTCCGCGCCCGTCTATGCCGCAGCGGGCGCTACGGCAGCGGGCGCGCGAGCTCCGGCTCCGGGGCATCCGCCGGGAACGGCCCGGCCGCGGCATGCTCCTCGTCCTGCGGATCGGAGGTCAGGGCGCCGGGAAACGGCGGCTCGCTCCGGGGAACCGTGCAGGCGAGCGAGCGGTATTCTCAGTGATGCAGCCGGACGCTGCGCGGCCCCCGAATGCCCTCATCCATGCTGGAAGACCTTCGCGAGCTCTGGAAATACCGGGAGCTGCTCCTCATCTTCGTGCAGCGCGACCTGAAAGTCCGCTACAAGAACTCCGTGCTGGGATTCGGGTGGTCGCTGATCAACCCGCTGGTCCAGGTGATCACCATCACCATCGTGCTGCAGTTCCTGCTGGCGGATAAGAGCGAGCTGCCGAAGAACTACCACGCGTACGTCTTCAGCGCCACGCTGCCGTGGCTCTTCTTCAGCACGGCGCTCCAGGATTCCACGAACAGCCTGGTCTACTTTCACGGCCTGATCCGGAAGACCTACTTTCCGCGGGAGCTGCTGCCGCTCGCCACGGTCATCGCGAACCTGATCCACTTCCTGCTGGCGCTGGCGGTCTTCGTGGTCTACGAGCTGGTGAACCCGCTCATCGTCTGGAAGCTGTACGGCACCCTGGATTGGCCGCTCCTGCCCACCGCGCTTCTGCTCCCGATTCCGATGCTGGGGCTGGCCGTGCTCGTGACGGGATGCGCGCTCTTCGTGGCGATCTGGACGCTCTACTTCGAGGACATGCGGTACATCGTGGACAGCGCCGTGAAGATCCTGTACTGGGCGGTCCCCGTGCTCTACTTTTCTGAGGCGATTCTCCACCGGTACCCGAACGACTTCGGCCGTCTGCTGTACCGGCTGTACATGCTGGACCCGCTGGCCGGATTCATCACCGCCTTCCGCAAGCTCGCGCTGACCCCCACGCGGATCGTCACGGAATACGGGATGACGCGCGGGCCCGGGATGACGCACAGCGACTGGATCTTCCTCGGTACCGCGTGGCTGGCGGCGGCCGGGGTTCTGTGGCTCGGGCATCGCTACTTCAACGCCCGCAAGTGGACCCTGGCGGAGCGCGCATAATGGAACGCCGGCCCATCATTCAGGCGCGGGAACTCCACAAGCGCTTCGTTATCACCCTGGGCCGGGGGTCGCTGAAGTCGTTCGTCCTCTCCGGAGGCCGGGCGCAGCGGCAGATCGTCGACGCGCTGAACGGGCTGGACCTGACCATCTATCCGGGCGAAGCGGTGGCGCTGCTGGGGCGGAACGGCTCCGGGAAGAGCACGTTCCTGAGCCTTGTCGGCCGGGTGTTCCTCCCGACCTCCGGCACGCTTCAGGTCCGCGGCAAGGTGGCGCCGCTGCTCGAGCTGGGCGCCGGGTTCCACCCGGACCTCACGGGCCGGGAGAACATCGAGCTGAACGGCGTCATTCTGGGGCTCACGCGCCGCCAGGTGGCGGAGCGGATGGACGCAATCATCGACTTCGCGGAGCTGCGGGAGTTCATCGACGCGCCGCTCCGGACTTACAGCTCCGGCATGCAGATGCGCCTCGGCTTCTCCGTGGCGGCCCACGCCGAGGCGGATATCTTCCTGGTGGACGAGGCGCTGGCGGTCGGGGACGAGGAGTTCCAGGAGAAGTGCTTCGCCCGGATCGAGCGGCTCAAGCAGGAAGGACGGACGCTGCTCTTCGTCTCGCATGAGATGACCGACGTCACGCGCGTCGCGACCCGCGCCGTCTGGCTGGAGCGCGGGCGGGTGAGGATGGACGGCGATCCGCACCGGCTCGTGGAGCTGTATCTCGCGGAAGCGCACCATGTGGAGCAGGCCGGGGCACACGCCGCCTCCGGATGATCCGCGTCAGCGGGCGCCCCGGCGGTCTCTCAGGCACTCCTTGAGCTGGGCCAGGCGCTGCTGAGTGCGGGCGGCCGCTCGAGCCCCGTCCAACTCGGTGAGGAACTGTGCGGCCCGGTGGGTTTCCAGCTCCACCTGCGTCCGCGTCATCTCGGCGAGCGTCGCCTCCAGCAGCGTGCGGAGCTGCCGTCCCGCGTGCAGCTCAGGGACCCGGCGGTCTGCGGCCAGGTCGGCGAGGATGGCCACTCCCGGCACCCGCTCCCGGACGAGCCGCTCGATGCGCGACGAGGTGTCCGCGTCGCGATACAGCTCCGCCGGCTGAAGGAGCGGCTCGACGCGATCCAGCCACTGCGCGGTCAGCACAGACGCCACGATTACCCGCTCCCGCGCGATGGCGAGCTGGAGCTCGTCCCGGCGCCGGAGCAGCTCCGCCGTGATTTGAGCAGGACGCGGACTCTCCCAGTGCTCCCACAGGCGCCGCACCTCCAGCAGGTACGCCTCCAGACGGCCGAGGATGAGCTCGAGGGCCTCCAACCGCCGTCGTGCCGCGCCAACTTCCCCTGGCTCCCATCCGGAGGCGGCCGCGCGTAGCCCGCTGGAGACTTCGTCCCGTGGCCAGATCCGCGCGATTGCCGCGGCGGCGGCCCCCCAGACGACCAGGATCCCGACGGCCGGGCCGGCGATCTCCAGGACCGGCAGGTCGATCAGGAGGGTCGCCATGATTCCGACGAGCAGCAGCATCCAGAGGAGCCTGCGCAGCAGGTTTGGGGGGTGGTGTTGCATGGGTCGTGCCCGCCGGTCAGCCGACCTCCAGGCTTCGCAGCTCGGCCCCGCCGCGGTCTAACTGGACCAGTACCCGTCCCTGGTCCGTGCTGACGGTCAGGGAAAACTTCCCCGGCCCGGCAAGGGAGAGCGACAGCTCCTCGAGCGTTTGCCCCGCCAGTGCGGAGAGCGCCTGCGAAACGGCCTCGAGCGACTTCTGGATCGCCTGCCCGCGCGGTGTGCGGCGATAGAGGCGGAGCGCCGCCATCTCGCCGTGCGCGGTGTGCGCGGAGCGGATACGTCCGCTTTCCAGCCCCACCTCGATGAGCCGCTCCAGGTAGCCGATCTGGTCCGCCGGGATCTGGCCGCGCTCCGCCTCCTCCCGGAGGCCGGAGAGCTGCCTCCGGCTTTCGGGCTCTCGAGCGCGGCCGAGGACCTCGTCCAGTTCCGCCACGACCACCTCGCGCTCATCATCCGCCAGCTTCATCGCCCG
>CAYQDT010000445.1:0-4374 GCA_964416225.1 uncultured bacterium | reverse complement strand
GCCGTGCACACGGGGATCCGGTCCCGGCGAGCGCCGCCGGAAAATGAGCTCCCGGCCGTCCTGCCCGCCGCCTGGCGGCTCCGTCACGGTCGCGGCGGCCCCGAAACGCTCGTCTCCATCACGGAACCTTCAAGATGCCGCCACGGAAACTCCGCATGCGGGTGATCGGGGCTCTCGCCCTGTGCGCCGCCGTGACCTCCGCCAGCCTCACGGCGGCGCGGGAGCAGTATCCCACCCTCGCCGCCCTCTCCCCGGACGAGGGCGCCGCGCTCCGAAGCGAGATGGCGCGCCTGGAGTACCGGCTCGGCCGGCTGCGGTCCGCCCCGGCAGCCCCTGCGCATCTCGCGGACGCTGAGCTGTATCTCAAGGGCGCGCGGTGGGCCTGCCGGTACGAGGATCGCTTCAGCCCGGCGGACTCCGCCCTGGTCCGGCGCGCACTGGCGCACGGCATCGCGCGGGCCGAGGAGCTGGCGCGAGGCACGTCGACCTGGACCGGCCGGAGGGGACGCCTCGTGCGCGGCTACCGCTCCGAGGTCGACAGCTCCATCCAGCCATACGGACTGATCGTGCCGGCGAGCTACGATCCCCGAAAACCGATCCGTCTCGACGTGGTGCTCCATGGGAGCTCGCGCCCGACGGGGTTGAGCGAGCTCCGGATGATGGCGCCGTTCGATGCCGACGGGCCGACCGCATCCGCCGCTCCGGACGGGAGCTGGATCGAGCTCCATCCGCTGGGCCGGGTGGAGAACTGCTACCGCTGGTCCGGCGAAACGGACGTGTTCGAAGCCATCGAGGACGTCTGCCGGAACTACGCGATCGATCGCCGGCGGATCGTCCTGCGCGGAATGTCGATGGGTGCTTCCGGAACCTGGCACCTCGGCCTCAAGCATCCGGATCGCTTCGTGGCGCTGGGCCCCTACTGCGGATATGTGGACACGCACCAGTTTTCGCGCTCGCCGCTGCCGAATTTTGTGCGCGTCGGCGCGCTGCCCGAGCACGAGGAGCGGATGCTCCACATGCTCGACTCCGTCGACTACGCGGCCAACGCGGGAGTGGTACCGGTGGTCGCCGCCATCGGAGAGCGGGACCCGTTCTTCGACGCGCACGTCCTGATGGGCCGCGCGATGGAGCGGGAGGGTCTCCACCTGGTCAACCTCATCTCGCCGGGCACCGCGCACGTCCAGGATCCGGCCACCCACCGGGAGCAGCTCCGCCGCATCGGTGAGTGGGCGTCCCGCGGCCTGGACCCAGCCCCACCCGACCTCCGGTTCGTCACCTGGACGCTCAAGTACAGCCGGTGTCACTGGCTGGAAGTGCTGGGGATGGGCGCGCACTATTCTCGCGCCGAGCTGAGGGGCCACCTGGAGCCGGACCACTCCGTACGGTTGGACGAGCCGGCCAATGTGACCCGCCTCGCCCTCTATCCGCCCGCCCTCGACGGCGCCGGCTGCCGGCTGGACGTGGGAGGGCACGCCGTGACGCTGCCCCGGCGCGGGCGCGATGCGGCCTCCGACGGGCTCGTCATCGAGCGCCGCCGGGCGGGCTGGACCGCCGTCGGCTGGACCGGCTCGGTGCGCCTGGCCGGCAAGCGCCCTGGGCTCCAGGGACCCATCGATGACGCCTTCACCCGTCCCTTCCTCTGCGTGCGCGGCACGGGAGTGCCCTGGAACCCGGCGGTCGGCGCGTGGGCGGACGCCGAGTTGGAGCGGTTCTCTCGCGAATGGAGCCGCTACTTCCGCGGGGATCTTCCGGTCAAGTTCGATCGCGAAGTCACCGCGGGCGACCTCCGGCGCTGCAACCTGGTGCTCTTCGGAGATCCCGGCAGCAACCGCTGGATCCGGCGGGCGCTTGCCGCGCTCCCGATCCGGTGGACCCGGCGCGCGCTCCGGATGGCCGGCCGGACCTACCCCGCGTCGGATCACGTGCCGGCGCTCATCTTCCCGAACCCGCTTCCCGGCGGCGAGGGGCATTACCTGGTCCTGAACAGCGGCCACACCTTCCACGAGAAGGAGTTGGCCTCGCTCAACTACCTGCTCTTCCCGCGCCTCGGCGATTGGGCCGCGCTGAAGGTCCCCGCCGACCGGGCGGGCGATCCGTCCGAAGAGCCGGTGCGGACCGGATTCTTCTCCGAGCAGTGGACGCTTCCCGGGGCCGATAGAGACGGGGCGCAGGCGCACGCGGCTGCCCCGTGATCTCCCGAGGAACCCGGCGGGGCTCCGGCCAACGGGAGACCGGCACCGCCGCCTCCTGCCGGCCGGAGCCCACGCATCATTCCGCGTCCCCGCGTCTCGCACCGGAAAGCTCGAGCAATCCCGGCAAGCGTGCCGGGACGCCGGAGACCAGGGGAAACCGCAAATGAAATCGATCGCAGTGGCCGCGCTGCTGCCGCTCCTCCTGCCGGCCGCCGTGACGGCCGCACCGAAGACGGACGTTCCGGAGCTGATCCGGATGGCCGATCAGCACTCTCCGCAGCTCGCCGGGGCGCTCCGGGACACGCTCGGCGCCCAGCGCCTCCAGCAAGGGACCGCGGTCGCGGGGTACCTCGGGGACTTCATCTGGGCCGTGGACGCCGCCTCCACCCCGGAGCTCCAGGTGGACGACCAGCCGCCCATCGCGGCCACGCGGCTGGATGGCGACCTCTGGCTGTACCGCGGGACCCTCAAGACGGGCACTTCCCACAAATTTCACTGGATCGTGGACGGGAAGCCGTTCGGCGGCCAGTTGAACGTCCCGGCATTCACGAAGGACAGCTACCCGCAGCCGGGAGTCCCGCAGGGCAAGATCACCGGACCGATCGTCCACGAGAGCACGATCTATCCCGGGATGAAGGCGAACTACTGGTACTACGTCCCCGCCCAGTACGACGGCTCAACGCCCGCCGCGGTGATGGTCTGGCAGGACGGCCAGGGACCGTCGCAGCGGACGAGCGGCTCGCACGCTCTGGACGTGCTGGACAACCTCACCGCGCAGAAGCGCATCCCGGTGATGGTCTCCATCTTCGTCCAGCCGGGAACCGTCGGGACCCGGAGCATGCGCTCCGTGGAGTACGACAGCGTGAACGACACCTACTCCCGCTACCTGCTCGAGGAGATTATTCCGGAAGTCGGAAAGAGCGTGAAGCTCCGCACGGATGGCTACAGCCGCGCGATGCAGGGCGGGAGCTCCGGCGGCATCTGCTCCTTCAACGCGGCGTGGCAGAAGCCGGACCAGTTCAGCCGCGTCCTGAGCTGGATCGGCAGCTTCACGTCGATCCAGTGGAAGCCCGGCATGCTGGACGGCGGAAACATCTTCCCGTTCGTGGTCCGCCGTGAGCCGAAGCGCAACATCCGGGTCTGGATGCAGGACGGCACGGAGGACCTGGAAAACCAGTTCGGAAGCTGGCCGCTCCAGAACATCCAGCTCGCCAACTCCCTGAAGATGCGGGGGTACGACTACCACTTCACCCTCGGTGTCGGCGACCATAACGGCGCTCAAGGCAGCGCGCAGCTGCCCGAGGCGCTGACGTGGCTCTGGCGTGACTACGATCCCTCTCGTACCAGCCAGGAGTTCACCCAGGACCCCGCCGAGAAGGACCGGCCGTACTGGCGCGTCGTGAAGACGAACCGCACCGAGTAAGCGGCCGGGGGACCGACCGGAAGCACGGGGAAGCCGGCGGGCCGCCTCTCCGTGCTTCCGGTCCCTGCTTCAGGCAAGCAGCCCCTTCACCACCTCGCCGGCAATATCCGTCAGGCGGAAGTCGCGTCCCTGGGAGCGGTACGTAAGCTGGGTGTGGTCGATACCCAGCAGGCGGAGGAGCGTCGCGTGGAGGTCGTGGACCGGCACCGGGTCCCGCACGATGTTGTAGCCGAAATCGTCCGTCTCGCCGTAGGTGACGCCGGGCCGGGTGCCGCCGCCGGCCAGCCACATCGTGTAGCAGCGGCCGTGATGGTCCCGGCCGTAATTGGTGGCGGTGAGGTCGCCCTGGCTGTAGACTGTGCGCCCGAACTCCCCGCCCCAGATGACGAGGGTGTCCTCCAGGAGCCCGCGCTGCTTCAGGTCCAGAATGAGCGCCGCCGACGGCTGGTCGGTCTGCCGGCACTGCTCCCGGATCCCGCCCGGGAGCCCGCCGTGATGGTCCCAGTCCCGGTGATACAGCTGCACGAAGCGGACGTTCCGCTCCGCCATCCGGCGGGCGAGGAGGCAGTTGTACGCATGGGTACCCGGGACCCGGGAGTCCGGTCCGTACAGCGCGAAGGTGCTCTCCGGCTCCCGGGACAGATCCATCAGCTCCGGGACACTGGTCTGCATCCGGAACGCCATTTCGTACTGCTCGATCCGCGTCGCGATCTCGGGATCGCCGGTCGCCTCCTGCTTTCTTCCGTTCAGGTCGTGAAT
>CAYQDT010000444.1:2249-4396 GCA_964416225.1 uncultured bacterium | reverse complement strand
GCGAGGAGCTCCGGCACCTTCGGCTTCGCCTTGCCCATCTTCTTCGCGGCGTCGGCGGCCTTCTGGCGCAGGGGCTCGGCCTCGGCCCGGAGCGGGAGAAGCTGCGCGTCCAGCTCCGCGTTCTTCCGCTCCGCGCTCCGCCGCTCTTCCGGCGTGGGAATCTCCACCTCGCGCCGCTCCGTGGGCGCGAAGAGGGCGGAAAGACGGTAGTAGTCCGCCTGGGTGATCCGGTCGTACTTGTGGTCGTGGCAGCGGGCGCAGCCCACCGTCAGCCCCAGGATGACGGAGCCGGTGGTGGAGACCAGGTCGTCCAACTCGTCGGCGCGGGATTTCGCGTCTTTCTGGACCTGGTCCTGGGGACCGCACGCCAGGTAGCCGGTGGCAATCAGCGCGGCGGGATCGCTCGGCCGGAGCTCATCCCCCGCGATCTGCTCGCGAAGGAAGTCGGTGTAAGGCTGGTCCGCGTTGAACGACCGGATCACGTAATCCCGGTAGCGCCACGCGAGCGGGCGGTCCTTATCCCCCTCGAAGCCGGAGCTGTCGGCGTACCGGACCAGGTCCAGCCAGTGGCGCGCCCACCGCTCGCCGTAAGCGGGCGAAGCGAGGAGGCGGTCGACGACCTTCTCCCACGCGTTCGGGCTCCGGTCCGCCTCGAAGGCCCGGACTTCTTCCGGCGCGGGCGGCATGCCGACGATGTCCAGGTAGGCGCGCCGGATCAGGACCTGCCGCGAGGCGGCCGGAGAGGGAGCCAGGCCCTCCGCCTCCAGCTTCTGGAGCACGAAGGCATCGACCGGATTCCGCACCCAGGCCGCGTGCTTCGGACGCGGGACCGCCGGCGCGACGGGCGGCGTGAAGGACCACCACACCTGCTTGGCCGCGTTGGCGCCCACCGCCTCGCCCCACGGCGCGCCCTGCTCGATCCAGGTTTTGAACGTTGCGATCTCGGCGGCGGGGAGCTTTCCGGCGGGCGGCATCTGCGGGCCGCGGTCGCCCAGCAGCACGTGGTAGAGGAGGCTGCCGTCCGGCTTCCCGGGGAGGAGCGCGGCGCCGCGGTTGCCGCCCTTGAGGGCGCTCTCCCGGGTGCGGAGGTCCAGGTTGGAGAGCTTCGCTCCGACGCCATGGCAGCCGAGGCAGCGCTTCTCCAGGAGCGGCTTCACCTCGCGGGCGAAGAATGCCGGATCAGCCGGCGCGGCGGCGGACGGGACCGCGGGCGCGGCAACCGGCTCCGCCCGGAGGACGGACGGAAGGATCGTCGCCCCCAGCAGCAAGCTGGCGACCCCGGCGACCTGCTGCGCGCTCCGTCTGCGGACCATTCCTGCCCCTCAAGCCGGGCGGAGCGCGGCCATGCGCCCCACCCTATCGATTATGCCGCGAAGCCATCCCCGGCGGTCGACGCCGGGTTCCTCGCGAAGTGAGAAACCCGCCCCACCGTCAAGTTTCGGCCAGGAGCATTGAGATGTTTCGATGGCCGCGCGCCGGGTCCCTTGCCGGCGCCGCGGACGGAGCGCGGTCCCGCACCGTACGGCCTCGCCGGATCACGGCTAATCTGCTACCATGGCGCAGCGTCCCGTGGGAACGCCTCAGCCATGATCTCCGAACCCGTCCTAACAATGCAAGTCCCGGCTTTCCGCCTCCCCACCGCGCGGGTGGTCGAGCTCTTCAGCAGCATTCAGGGCGAGGCGGAGCTGATCGGGGTGCGGCAGGTCTTCCTCCGGTTCTTCGGCTGCAACCTGCGCTGCGCATGGTGCGACAGCCCGGAAACCCTCACCGCGCCCCGGGGGCCGCTCCTTCCGGGACGGGTCGAGCAGACCCCGGGCCGGGCGGACTTCCGGCTCCTCGCCAACCCGGCGCCGCTGGAGGCGGTCCTCGAGGCGGTCCTGCACCTGGCCCGGGTGCCGCACCACTCCGTCAGCCTGACGGGCGGCGAGCCGCTCCTGCACGCCCGGTTTCTGGAGAGCTTTCTGCCCCGGCTGCGGGAGGCCGGGCTGCCCGCGTACCTGGAGACGAACGGCCTCCTGCCGCAGCACCTGGAGCGCGTGGTGCGCCATGTCGACTGGATTGCAATGGACCTGAAGCCGCCTTCCTGCACCGGAGATCCCTGCCCGGACTGGCTGGAGCGGCACCGGCGGTTCCTGGATGTGGCGCGC
>CAYQDT010000444.1:0-2239 GCA_964416225.1 uncultured bacterium | reverse complement strand
GGGGCCGAGGCGGACGAGGACGAGCTGCGCGCCGCGTTCGCGCTCGCCCGGGAGCTGGCGCCGGAGGCGAGCCTGACGCTCCAGGCCGTGACGCCGACGGGCCCCGTCAGCACCGCGCCCGGAATGGACGCCATGCTCCGCTGGCACGCGCTGGCCGGCGAGTACCTGGCGGAAGTCCGCCTCTTGCCGCAGCTCCACAAGCTGCTGCACCTGCTCTGATCTCCCCGGCCCACTCCGGACCGCGGGGAGGTCCGTGATCAGCGAGGGCACCGGCCGGGCGAACGGGAACGCCCACCGAAGCCAGCGGCGCCTGTTCCGGCAGGCACCCCGCAGGGGTCATTCCCGCAGAGCACCACCCGCTGCGCGAAACCATGGCGGCGGTTTCCCGTTAGACGGCTTAGGGGAAGCTCTACCGGCGGTACGGCGGTGCGAGGCCCGCCCCGGAGGCGCGAGCCCCGGAGGCGAGCCCTGGAGGGGGAGCGATGAATACTGCGCTTGCGGTGGCGATGGGGTTAAGCCTGGCCGCCTGTGCCGGAATCCGGACCTTTCTGCCGCTCCTGGCGATGGGCCTGGCCACGCGGATGCACTGGGATTTCCTGCCGGCGCACTCCTGGTACGCCTGGACCGGCTCCAACGAGGCGCTGATCATCTTCGGCAGCGCCGCCGTGATCGAGCTCCTCGCCGACAAGGTGCCCGGACTGGACCACGTGCTGGACGTCTTCCACACGGTGGCCCGCCCGGTCGCGGGAGCCATGGTGGCCATCGGGGCGTTCCAGGGAATGCCGCCCGCCTACGCGGTCCCCCTCGGGATCATCGTGGGAGCGCCGATCG
Organism: uncultured bacterium; assembly: GCA_964416225.1. GTDB lineage: Bacteria > Armatimonadota > SYMT01 > SYMT01 > SYMT01 > CAYQDT01. The sequence continues at coordinate 1,408 of CAYQDT010000444.1, read as the reverse complement.
CCGGCAGCTTTCACCTCACCCGCGCGGGCACCCGCGTGGCCAGCACCGGCTTCACGCTGGGGCTGGCGAATCCGATCTTGAGCGTGCTGGAAGACGTGGTTTCCATCGTGGGCATCGCGCTGGCGCTCCTCCAGCCGCTCCTGGCGGCCGTACTGCTCGGCGCACTTGCTTTTGTAATCTATCGTTGGATATGGTCGCTGCGACAGAAACGCGCCGGAACTATCTAGTTTCGAAACCGGCAGCCGATGATCTATCTGCGTTTCGGTTGCTGACACTCCGTTCGTCAGAGGCGACTCTCCTTCATGGGGGTCGCCTTCTTTTTCGTCTCCAGGCCTCCGGCGCCCACCGTCCAATCAGGGGGTTCCATATTCCGGCTCCCTGCGTTACAATCGCGCCAACTCTCTTCTGGACCTGGTCCGCCGTGGCACCTCTCGCCCCGCTCCAATCCAGCCTTCTCCCGAGGCGCTCCCCGGCGAAGGACGTCAACCTCTAGCCCGGCCTGTTCCGCCTGACCGTCAGGCGGGGCGCCGGGCGTATCCGGTGCTGCGCCGCCGGCGGTGGTCTCGCCCCTGCCGGCCTTCCTCGCGCGGGACCCTTTCCCGAGTTTCCCTGCCCGCCCGGACGGGAATGCGTCTGTGTGCGCGTCCATCCTGCTCGTGGCGCGGGCTGTCGACCGGACATACAGTCATGACGAAACGCACTCACGGCGCCGGAACCCTCCGCGCCGCCAACATCGGAGAAACCGTCACCCTGGCGGGCTGGGTCCGCCGCCGGCGGGACCAGGGCGGGGTCATCTTCATCGACCTCTGGGACCGGAGCGGCCTGGTGCAGACGGTGTTCGACTCCAGCGACTCCTCCGGCGCGCACGCGGTGGCCGACACCTGCCGTGGCGAGTTCGTGGTCTCCCTGACCGGCACCGTTCGCCGCCGGCCGGCCGGCACCGAGAACCCGAAGCTGGAGACGGGCGAGGTGGAAGTCCACGTGGAGCGGGCGGAGATCCTGAACGCCTCTCTCACCCCGCCGTTCCTCCTGACGGACGAGCGGATCAACGAGGAGATCCGGCTGGAGTACCGCTACCTCGATCTCCGCCGCCCGACGATGCAGCGCAACCTGGAGCTGCGCCACCGGGTGACGAAGGCATGCCGGGACTTCCTGGATCGCGAAGGCTTCTGGGAGATCGAGACCCCCTTCTTCATCCGGAGCACCCCGGAAGGCGCGCGCGACTTCGTGGTGCCCTCCCGCGTCCACGCCGGAAAGTTCTACGCGCTGCCGCAGAGCCCGCAGCTCTTCAAGCAGATGCTGCAGGTGAGCGGCGTGGAAAAGTACTTCCAGATCGCGCGGTGCTTCCGCGACGAGTCGTCGCGCGCCGACCGGCAGCCCGAATTCACGCAGATCGACCTCGAGATGT
>CAYQDT010000443.1:0-4398 GCA_964416225.1 uncultured bacterium | reverse complement strand
ATCGATGGTGACTTCCACCGCGCCTCCGCCGGCGACCGAAAGATCGCCCTGGGCTGCCGCGCCGCCGGTTGGCGGGTGATCCGGCACGCGCGCCCGCTTCACGCCGGAGAGGGACTCGACCCGGAATTCCGGGCGGTCCACCAGGCCCCGCCGGCGCGCATAGAGAGCCGCGCAGCGCAATCCGTTCCCGCAGTCATCCTCGGAGCCGTCCGGGTTGAACATCCGCATCCGCACGTCCGCCCGGTCGGACGGCAGCAGCACGAGCAGCCCATCCGCGCCAACCCCAAAATGCCGGTCACACATCGTCACCGCGAGCGCGGACCAGTCCCGGCCGGACCCGCGGGTGCCGTCGATCAACACGAAGTCATTGCCGGCACCCTGAAGCTTGGAAAATCGAAGTGGATCAGTCATGAATGAACGTTACCCGCCGCGCTGGTCGGGGGCGGGGCCGGCCCCGTGGGAGCGTTTCGCGCCGGCGCTCCCGATGGATGAGCGTAGCTCGGCGCCCCCTATGTGGAGGCAGTCAGCGGCTCGGCCGGTAGCCCCGGATTCGAAGATGCGTTGCGGGCTCGGGTCCTGGCCCATTCCCGCAGCTCGTCGATCGATTCGGCCATGGTTCGGCTGAGCGGAATGGAGCTATTGACGTTTCGCAGCAGATCGTCGTTCGTCAACTCCTGGCTTTCATCAAAGGCATCGTAGAGCGCTCCGATGATCACCTGTTCGATTTCGGCGCCGCTGAACCCGGCCGAGGCAGCAGCAAGAGCATCCAGGTCGAAGTCGGCGGGATTCCGCTTCCGCTTCGTCAGGTGGATGCTGAAAATCTCACGCCGCTCCGCCTCGCTCGGCAGGTCCACGAAGAAGATCTCATCGAAGCGGCCCTTCCGCAGCAGCTCCGGCGGCAGCTCCTCGATCCGGTTCGCCGTCGCCACTACAAACACCGGAGCCGTCTTTTCCTGAAGCCAGGTGATGAAGCTGGCGAACACGCGTGCCGTGGTGCCACCGTCGCTGATGCCGCTGGACTGGGTACCGGAAAAACCCTTTTCCAGCTCATCGAGCCAGAGAATGGTCGGTGCGATCGACTCCGCCATCTGGATGGCGCGGCGCATGTTTTCCTCACTCTGGCCGACAATCCCGCCGAAGATCTTCCCCACGTCGAGGCGAAGGAGCGGCAGCTTCCACTGGCTGGCGATGGCCTTGGCGGAGAGCGATTTTCCGCAGCCCTGGACCCCCAGCAGGAGCACCCCTTTGGGGGAGGGAAGCCCGAAATCCCGCGCGCGCTGACCGAAAGCCTGCGTGCGCTTGCGCATCCAGTCCTTCAGAATATCCAGGCCGCCGACGTCCCCCATCCCCTCGGCGCGCCGGTAGTACTCCAGCATCCCGCTTTTGCGGATGATCTGCTCCTTCTCCGTGAGAATGACCTCCACGTCGAAGCGGCGCTTCTCCACGAGGCTGCGCGCGAAGACGTTCTCCGCTTCCGTAGCGGTGAGACCCAGCGCGGCATCGAGCAGGTGCTCCCGCTCTACCTCGGAGAGACGAGTGTCGATCTGCGGATTGCTCTTGACGGACTGGATGATGTTTTCCAGCAGGCGATCCAGGTCTTCCAGTGCGGGAAGGGCGTAATCGACCACCGTAACCTCTTTCTCGATCTCCGGCGGCAGCTTCAGCATCGGAGAGAGGATGATGACCGTTTTATAGGTGGTCTTCAGCGCGTAAGTGAGGTCCCGGAGTCGCCGCGCGATTTCGGTATCCGTGATGAAGGGATGGAAATCCTTGAGGACGAAAACCGCGGGATCGTTACAGGCCTCGATGAAATCGAGCGCGGACATCGGCGCGCGCGTCTGCTTGTCCCGTGCCGTGGGAGAGTTCACCAGGCCCTGGGTCACGGTCCATACGTAGAGCCGCTTGCCGCGGTTGGAACTGATCGCGCGGAGGGCTTCCTCAACGCGCCGCTCTTCCCAGGAGACGATATAGATCAGCGGGTAACGGGCGCGGATCAGCGTCTCGAGCTCCTGATCGACTTTACGCGGCATGGCGGCTCCTGGGAGGTGGAAGATCTCAAACCGCATTATAGGTTCGCCCCATTCGGGCTGGCAAGCAATCGGGTGGGGAGCCATGGGGCGCGGGCGAAGGGATGCGCTGACGCCGGCAAGGAGCCTCCCACGCGTCCCCGCCAGAAGCGGGTCGGCGGGCTGGTGTGGGATCCGCAAAGGGTGAGAGAATAGGAACGGGCCTCTGGCACCCGGCGGAGGAGGTTCTGTGAAGACCGCAGCGCCATCCGTTCCCGGACGCCTGTTCCCGCCGTCTCACCCGACCCGGACCAGCATCCCATGAGCATCCCAGAAGAACTTCTTGATTCCCCGTCCAGCGTCTACGACGTCCAGACCGCGGCGCCCGGGCCGCAGGGCAAGCTGCCCCTCACGCCGGACCTCCTCCGCACCGAGCCCAGCGGCAACCTGTTCGGGATGACCCAGAATGCAGGAATGGGTTGGGAGCCGTCCGAGCTGGGCCGGAAGCAGTTTTTGCTGCTCAGCACGCAGGGCGGCCTTCGCGCGCCGGATGGGCGGCCCATTGCCCTGGGCTACCACACCGGTCACTGGGAGATCGGCCTCCTGGTGCAGGCGGCGGCGCACGAGCTGCGCCGGCTGGGCACGCTTCCCTTTGCGGGGATGTGCTCCGATCCGTGCGACGGCCGAAGCCAGGGGACGGCCGGCATGTTCGACAGCCTGCCGTACCGGAACGATGCGGCGCTGATTTTCCGCCGCCTCATCCGCTCGCTCCCGACGCGGCGGGGCGTGCTGGGAGTGGCAACGTGCGATAAGGGCCTGCCGGCGATGATGCTGGCCCTTGCCTCCATGCACGACCTCCCCTGCATCCTCGTGCCGGGCGGGGTGACCCTGCCTCCGGAGCGCGGCGAAGACGCGGGTAAGGTGCAGACGATCGGCGCGCGCTTCGCGCACGGATCCATGACTCTGGAGGAAGCCGCCGAGGCCGGCTGCCGCGCCTGCGCCAGCCCGGGCGGAGGCTGTCAGTTCCTGGGCACGGCGGCCACGTCACAGGTCGTCGCCGAGGCGCTGGGGATGACGCTGCCGCATGCTGCTCTGGCGCCCTCCGGCCAGCCGATCTGGACCGACATGGCGGTCCGCTCGGCACGCGCCCTGGTGCGAATGGAAGAGCAGGGGCGCACGATCCGCGAGATTCTCACGCCGTCCGCGATCCGGAACGCGATGGTGGTCCATGCGGCGTTCGGCGGATCCACCAACCTCTTGCTGCACCTCCCCGCGGTGGCGTTCCACGCCGGATTGGAGCGCCCCTCGGTGGAGGATTGGGCCGCGGTGAACCGACAGGTGCCCCGACTGGTGGACGTGCTGCCGAACGGACCCGTCGGTCATCCCACCGTGCGCGTGTTCCTGGCCGGCGGCGTTCCGGAAGTGATGCTCCAGCTCCGACGCCTCGGGCTGCTGGACGGAAGCGCCCTGACCGTCACCGGCCAGCCGCTCGACGCGTCCCTCGACTGGTGGGAGGGCTCGGAGCGCCGTGCCCGGCTCCGGGAGTTGCTGCGCGAAAAAGACGGCATCGATCCGGCGGACGTCATCATGACGCCCGAACTGGCTCGAGAGCGCGGTCTCACGAGCACGGTCACCTTCCCGCGGGGCAACCTTGCTCCGGAGGGCGCGGTGATCAAAAGCACATCGATTGACCCGACGGTGGTGGACCCGGATGGAGTCTACCGGGCTGAAGGTCCCGCGAAGGTCTTTACGCGCGAGTCCGAAGCGGTGGCCGCGGTGAAGGAAGGCCGCATCCAGGCCGGCGACGTGATGGTCCTCATTTGCCGCGGTCCGATGGGAACCGGGATGGAGGAGGTGTACCAGCTCACCTCGGCGCTCCGGTACCTGCCGTTCGGCAAGTACGTGACCCTGATCACCGACGCGCGCTTCTCCGGCGTCTCCACCGGCGCGTGCATCGGGCATGTGGGGCCGGAGGCGCTGGCCGGAGGGCCCATCGGGAAGGTGCGGGACGGAGACCGGATTCGCGTGGTGATCGATCGCATTCGCCTGGAGGGAGTCCTCGACCTGGTGGGCGAAGGTGAGCGGCGCTTCAGCGCGGAGGAAGGGGCCGCGGTTCTGCGGGCCCGCCCTCCGCGTCCGGACCTCGCCGCCGATCCCGGTCTGCCGGACGACACGCGGCTCTGGGCGGCACTCCAGCAGGCCAGCGGAGGCCCATGGGGCGGCTGCGTGTATGACGTGGAGGCAATTCTGGCGGCGCTCGCCGGATCGCCGCGCCCCGAGGGGTAGCGGGTCCACGCGGACGCGCCACCAGCACTGACTTAGCCGGCCCGGCGGCACGTTGCGGGGGAGACGGATCCGTCTCCCCCGCAACTTTTTTCTGCGGAGTGCTTCG
>CAYQDT010000442.1:0-4410 GCA_964416225.1 uncultured bacterium | reverse complement strand
CAAAGGTGGCTCGCGCGGTGGCGGTGTGGTAGTCCACCTCCGCCGCTGCCATGCCTGGCACCCGGAGCAGCTCCCGGCGGAGCTCCGCGGCGCACGTCTCGCAGGTCATCCCCTGGATTGCCAGGGTTGCAGTCTCCACGGGGCCGCCGGCGGCTCGCCGCTCGGGCAGGCGCATGCCGCTTTCCACAAGGGCGGTATTGATCTGCGGGAAGGCCACCATGGCCAGCGCGAACAGGGTTGCGCCCGCGAGCAAGAGGATGCTCCGCCGTCGGCGCCTGCTATCCGGAGGACAGCAGGATTCTGGAGCGCAACCAGCAGCACGGGCAGCACCGGCAGGCCCGGCGCTCACCGGTGCCGCAGCCGCCACAACCGGTTTCTTCCGGAGCGTGAAGTACCAGGCCGCCGCCAGTAACACGAACGTGACGGTCATGAAGTAGATTCGGTAGGGTGCCAGCGCCGTGGCAGAGCTTGCTCCCCCCGCGCCCAGCCCGGCAAGGAGCAGCGGAACCCAGCAGCAGCTACTCGCGAGAACCGCGGCGAGGAGCGACCCGGCCGCACTCAGCCTTTCCTTCATCAATTCCCTCCTGCCGTGGGCGGTGCCGCCTGATCCGCAAGCCGGGCCAGCCCTTCCTTGACGATCTTACGGACCTCACCCAGGCAGCACGTGCCGCTGGGGTTGTTGACCTCGCACCCGCACCGGCCCGCCTGGATATGGGCGGTGATGGACTCGACCGCTGTGGACCTGCCGGCCCGCCGGATCTCTTCCCACACGGTGCCGCGAGTGTGGCCGAAGCAGTAGCAGACCGGCACCGGCTCCTCGGTCACCTTCAGTCCCACGCGGACCTCCAGGTCCTCCTGGAAGTAGAGGCCCTCCACCTGGCCCGCGAAGTAGACCACCGGACAGGTGGGCGCGGGGCAGAAGCGATACCCGGCGCCGGTGTCCAGCCCGGCGAGAGCCTCCGGTCGGAGCAGCGCCTTCAGCGTGATGGCCTCGACCCGTCGTCCCTTCCCACCGCATTGCGGGCACAGCGCCTGCCCGTCCGGCCCGCGCGTCTGACCCGGGAGATTGCAGCAACTCGACATTGGTCCACTCCTGCTCCACGGTCCGGGAGGGGTCTGAACATCGCCCTGGCGACCCGGGGATATACTTCAATGATCATTGAGTAAACGATCGTTTAATTATACGGGCGAGTGGGAAAGCTGTCACCAGGAGAGACGGAGATGAAGGAGGGCGCGGAGATCCTGCAGCCGGGCAATACCGAGCTGTGCGAGTGCTACAACGAGGACCTTTCGCAGGTTGGCCAGGTACGGCGAAAGATGCCGTCCGGCGCGGCCCTGGAAGCCTCACTGGAGCTGCTGGCGGCGGCATCGGAGCCGGTGCGGGCGCGCATCCTCTGCGCGATAGCAGAGACGGAGCTGTGCGTCTGTGAGCTGGCGGAGCTGCTGGAGATGAGCATTCCGGCAGTAAGCCACCACCTCCGGGTGCTGCGGGAAGGCGGCTTCATCCAGGGGCGGAAGCGAGGGCGGTTTGTCTTCTACTCTCCGACCAGGGGTCATGCGCAGGGCATGGTGGTAGAGCTGCTGCGGAAGCTGGCCCGACAGGAGGAGGCCCGGCTGCGCCAGGCCGAGAAGCAGCCACTGGGCGGCGTGCCGCAGCCGGCGGAGGGCTGACGGCGAGCCAGTGGATCCGAAGGAGAGGGAGAGATACGATGGCTGCAACGTTTGACCTGGTGGTACTGGGAACCGGAACCGCGGGCGCGCTCGTCGCACGCCGCTGCCGTGCCGCGGGCTGGAGCGTGGCCATCGTTGATGAGCGGCCTTTCGGCGGGACCTGCGCCCTCCGGGGCTGCGACCCGAAGAAAGTGCTCGTCGGCGCGGCGGACCTGATCGACTGGGACTCCCGCATGGAAGAGCGGGGCGTCATCCGGGCGAGCGACCTGCGGATCGACTGGCCGGCCCTCATGCGGTTCAAGCGGAGCTTTACGGACCCGGTGCCGCCGCGCGTGGAGGACGAGTTTGCGCAGGCCGGGATCACGGTCTTCCACGGCCACGCGTCCTTCGCCGGGCCGTCCGAACTCCGGCTTGGGGAGCAGACGGTGACGGCGCGGCACACGGTCATCGCCACCGGAGCGCGGCCCGCATCCCTCGGCATTCCGGGCGAGGAGCACCTCCGCACCAGCGACGACTTCTTGGAGCTCGAGCAACTGCCGAAGCGGCTGGTGTTCGTCGGCGGCGGCTACATTGCCTTCGAGTTCGCGCACCTGGCCGCGCGGGCCGGAGCGGAGGCCACGCTGCTGGAGGCTACGGAGCGGCCTCTTTCCGGCTTCGATCCGGACCTGGTCGACCGGCTGGTGAAAGCCTCGGAAGAGGCGGGTATCACCATCCGCCCGAGCACCACCGTTCGAGAGATCACCCGGCAAGGCGAGGGGTGGGCCGTCCGCACCGACGGTCCGGAGGGAGCGCGCACGTTCGACGCCGACCTGGTGGTGCACGCCGGCGGCCGCGCGGCCAACGTGGACCGGCTCGATCTGGAGAAGGCCGGCGTGAAATACGGCAAGAAGGGGGTGGAAGTGAACCAGCACCTGCAGAGCGTTTCGAACCCCGCCGTCTACGCGGCGGGGGATGCCGCGGCCACGCGGCCGCAGTTGACGCCGGTGGCAGCGCTTGAAGGAGAGGTCGTCGCGGAGAACCTGATCCACGGAAACCGCCGTGTCCCGAACTACGAAGGACTCGCCTCCGCGGTCTTCACGATCCCTCCCCTCGCCACCGTGGGACTATCCGAGGAGGCCGCCCGGAAAGCGGGTCTGCGGTTCACCGTGCGGCAGGAGGAGATGGGGTCGTGGTACAGCTCGCGCCGGGTTGGGCAGAAGCACTCGGCGTCCAAGGTGCTGATCGAAGAGGTTGATCGTTTCTTCCGCCCGCGCACCTCCTCGGTCCGCGGGCGGAAGAAACGATCAACCTCTTCGCGCTGGCGATCCGGTTCGGGCTCCGGGCGCAGGATCTCCGGGACGTGCCCTACGCCTATCCCAGCCACGGCTCGGACCTTTCCTCCATGGTGTGACAGGGCGGTCGCGCACGGCGGAGATGCACCTGCAGGCGGCCAGCGAGCCGGACACGGCGGTTCTCGCGAGCGGGCCGTAGGGTGAAGCCGGCAACGGAACGATTCTGGCCGAGGTTCGGCATCATCAGAGCGGTGATTGTTACGCCGTGCTGCTTTACGCCGGTCCTCGCGCTACTTCCGGGCGATCTGGGCCCGGGTGCGGTCACCGGGAAGCTGGACTACGTCTTGCTTCTGGTTCTGATCGCCTTCGTGGCCCGGGCGTTTTGTGCGAGGGCCAAGCGGAGCCGGTGGCGCGGAGCGTAGCCGGGACCAGCCCCGACGTTCTCCCGCGCTTGGAAATCCCAGCGACCAGGTATCGCAGGCGTGAGCCGCACGTACCGGTCCCGATTTTCCTCGGCAGCCCGCTTCCGGTTCGATCGCCCGAACGGTCTCCGGCGATTTTTCTCGCGTACTTGATGAAACGTGCTTGACTCTCCATCCGACTGGAGGGTCCACACTGACCGTGGAGAGAGCCAATGACGAAGGACCGAAACCATGCTTTCGTTCGGATCGGTGAGCTGGCGCGGCGGCTGGGGCTGAATGTCCGGACCCTGCGCTACTACGAGCAGGTCGGACTGCTGGGACCGCCCGCGCGGACGGAGAGCGGTTACCGCCTCTACTCCGAGGCGGATGAGCGGCTCCTCCGGTTCGTAATCCAAGCAAAGCGCATCGGCTTCACGCTGGAGGAGATCCGGGAGATGGTCCAGCGGAGTCGACGTGGGTCGCCATGCGCCTTCGTCCGCGAAACCCTGCACCAGCACCTGGAGGCGCTGGACGCGCGCATCGCCGAACTGCGGCAGCTCCGGGCGGAGCTGGCGGCGGCGGAAGCAGCGTGGCGCGAACCGAGAGGTTGCCTAAGCGGGACGGTCTGCGGGCTGATCGAGGGGTGGTCCGGTCCTTCCACGGGTAAGAACCAGGAGCAAGTGATGGCACGGAAGGTCGAAGTGTTCACGGCGGGATGCCCGCTGTGCGAGCCGGTGGTGGAGCTGGTGAAGCGCGTCGCGTGCGATCAGTGCGACGTCACCATACACAACCTGAACGAGCCGGAAGGCGCCCGCCGTGCGAAGGAGGCGAAGGTCCACCGCGTGCCGATGGTGCTGGTGGACGGCAAGCCCGCCGCGTGCTGCGAGGTGGGTCCGGTGACCGAGGCCGGCCTGCGTGCGGCGGGAATCGGGGCGGGGTAAGGCGGGCCGGCGGTGGTCCATGGGACGGATCGCGGAGGAGTCCGATGCGCGAGAAGCACCGGATGATGGCCGCGGCGCGGGCGCCCGTGGGAGCGGCCCGGTGCTGGCGCTGCATGCGGCCGGGTA
>CAYQDT010000441.1:0-4415 GCA_964416225.1 uncultured bacterium | reverse complement strand
GACGGCGGGGAGCACCGTGTTCTCCCGGAGCAGCAGGTACTTGGCGTTCGCCACGAAGCCGCCGTCGAAATGGCGGCGACCATCCACGTACGTGGCGCCGATCTCCAGGTTCTGGAATAGGCCGTAGGTAGCGCCGAAGGAGCTGAAATCGCTGGCGCCGTAGGCCTGGGCGGAGAGGCCGCCGCGGCCCACGGTATAGGCCGTCGGCGTGAGCAGCAGGCCCGTCGCGCCGAAGAAGTTCGGGGTGGCCGAGCCGCCGCCGAGGAGCGTGCCGACGACTTTCGCGCCGCTCTCCACCGGGTCCGGCGCGGCGACGGCCGGTCCGGCCACGAGGATGGCGACGAGCGGTAGAAGGGCAAGATGGAAACGCATAGGGCTGAGAACTCCTGATCGAGCGCGCGACATGCTGCCCGGCGGTCGATGGACCGGGGTGCGACAATACGGATTGTCGTCCGGTCTCGCCCTGGCGCCCCCACCGAAAATCGCCTCGGGCTAAAAGCCCAGTGAGATGGGTGTCGCCTCGCGGGAAAGCTCGCGCAGAAGAACCCGGATTTCGCTCTCCAACCGCGAGGTCACTTCCGCCACCACCTCGCGCTTGTGCTGCCGGTACGCCGCGTACCGCTCTTCCAGCCGGATCGGCGCTCCGACCCGCACCAGCGCCTCCCGCGGGACCCGAAACCGCACCGCGCCGAAAACCTCCGCTTCCAGCCGGCCCAGCACGTCCAGAAAGCGCTCGGCGGTGGCCTCCGCCGCCACGTAGTCGCCCGTGATCGCGATGAAGTTCTGCAGGCGGTGCAGGTCCCGGAACAGAGGCGCCGCCGTCTCCATCTTCCGCCGGAAGAGCCGCTCGTCGTACTCCGTGGGGTCGTCGGGAAGGAGGCCCACCCAGCTTTTCAGCGAATGAAAGAGGAGGTGGAGCTGGTCCGCGGGCGGCTGGCGGAGGTCCAGCTCCGTGCCGATCGACTGGGCAACGCGCTCCAGCACCGCCTGGCGGGTGGTGCCGATCCGGACCTGGAGGTCCCCCCCCTCGCGGGGCTGCAGGCCCGAGTCCCGCTCCAGGGATACCAGCACGCGATCGCCGATCCGGCGCAGCCGCTGGTAGGCCGTCACCTTCGGCGGGGCCTCTTCCAGGTGGAGGGCCCGCTCCAGGGAGCGGAGACTGTTCTCGATGGCGGGCCGCGGCGAATCGAGGCAGCGATACTTGATCGCGAGGGGGATGATGGGAAGACACGGCTCCTTGCCGCTGCGGGTCAGGTCGTCCAGCGTCCAGAACCCGATCTGCGCCACGCCGCTCTGGAAGGCCAGGAGCGTGTCGTTGTGCTCGTAAATCTCCCCCTCCGGAAAGATCACCACCGTGCGATCCAGCTCAGCCAGCAGCCGCCGGGTGGTCCGCAGCGACTCCCGATCCGGCACCCCGCGGATGACGGAGTAGGTGCCGAGCCGATTCAGGAGCCAGCCGCGCCACCCGTCGAGGATCTCCCGGCACGCCAGGTAGTTGAACGGGCGCCCTGCAAGCTTGGAGATCCAGAAGAGAACCACCGGGTCCTCTCCCGTGGGGTGGTTGGGCGCGATAATGCCCCGTCCGTGACACCAGGCGCTGAGGTGCTCCAGCTCCTCCGGCGCCACGCGGACGTTCCGGATGCTGCCGACCACCTGCGCCAGGTGGGGCAGCGCCGCGCTGACCATCCGCCGGAGCGCGCGGCTTTCCCGCGGGGGAATAAACATCGGCTGGAACATAGATCACCGCTTCGGGTCGGAACGGCCGGGGGCTCCCGCAGGGAACTGGTGGAAGCCTCACTTTCTCTGTTCGCAACCCGCCGGCCCGTCCCCTTCTCCCCTGGCCGGCGTCACCCGTTGCCGGTGGTCACCGGGTCCGCTCGATCGAGGGATCCCAGATTGCCTGGTCCTTCGGGGTGGCGACCACTACCTCCGTGTGCTCCGGTCGCTGCTCCGGCGTGGCGAGACCGCGCGCCAGGAACTCCCGCCACAGCCGCTCCGAGTCGGTGTGGTGGATGGCGTCCATGCCCACCGAGCGCGCGCCCTCCACGTTCGCCTCGATGTCGTCGATGAAGAGATGGGCCGCGGCGGGATAGCCGCTGTGCCGGATCACCCACTCATAGATGGCCGGGTCCGGCTTTTCCAGCGCCAGCTCGTGCGAGACCACCAGCTCGTCGAACGGCTCCAGCACCTGGGGATACCGCTCGCGGATGAAGGTCCAGTGGATATCGTTCGTGTTGGACAGAAGGTAGCGCTTCGCGACCGGCGCTTCGGAGATGAGGCGGAGGACGGCCTCGTCTTCCCAGAACATATCGCTCCACGCCACCGCAAACGCCTCATAAGGAAGCCGGAGCCCGGTCCGCGCGACCATGTGCCGGTAGAACCCTTCCCCGTCGACGCCGCCGGTCCCGAATCCGGTCTCCCGGAACAGGGCCTGGACCACCTTCTGCGCCTCGTTCCGGGTGACGCCGAAGTGCGGCGTCAGGGCCGCCCACACGCGCTCCACCTCGAACGGAAGCAGCACCTTTCCCAGATCGCTGACGATCACCTGGATGCCCGAATTGGTCTCCGACATGTTGGTTCTGTTTTCGATCTCGCAGCTCGATTTCACGGCCGCCCGCCGCCGATCGCGGCCAGCGTATTATGCCCGCCGCGGACGCTTCGACACCTACCCCTGCCCCGGCAGCGCCGGCCGGCCCCGCTCCGACCGTGCGGGCTCCGAACCGGCTGCCTCCGAACGTATCCTTCCCGAACGTTCCGGACCGTCGTTTCGTCGGACTGGAAGGACATCCTTCCCCCTACGCCGAACAATCAGGAGAACCCGGTCTCCCTGTCTCACCGCTATTCTCCTGGGAGGGCAAGCATGCTGGATCGGTCCCCATTCCTCCTCGGCCCGCTGGCGCTCAGCCTCGCGGTGCTGATCCCCGCTGCGGCCCACGCGGATGTGCGGATTGAGGAGCGCAGCACCTCGCTCAACTCCACCGTGAAGCGCTGGACGGCCATCAAAGCCGACAAGCGATCGATCGTCAGCCGTGCGGAGACCACCGGCGTCCTCTACAACGCGGGGGCCCGCTACGGTGCCTACGTGGAGATCGCGCGGCCGGACCTGGACAAGATCTTCGACATCGATCCGCAGGAGCGCAGCTACCGAGAGTTGACCGCGGAGCAGTTCTCCCGGGTTCTCCAGAAAGGGATCCAGGCGCCGCGCAATGCAAACGAGCAGCCGCTGCGCACGCTGTACCGCTCCGAGACCACGGCCATTGAGGTCGCGCCGACGGGGAAGGAAAAGCGGATCGCGGGCTATGACGCGCAGGAAGTGCTGGCCCGGGTGGTAATCGGAGCGCAGAACCTGGTCAGCGGCAACAAGTTTACCTTTACCTTCGATCAGGAGATCTGGATTACCAAGGATCCGGCGCTGCTGAAGGAGATTCACGGCTTCGAAGACGCCTATACGGAGCACTTCGGCTCGGCGGCCACGCTTGCGCAGGCTCGCCTGCTCGCCGGAGAGTGGAATGACGCATTCGTCACTCATCTGCGCGCCGTGAACGACCGGGTCCGCGCGCTGGGCGGCTTCCCCCTCTCCACCACCACCACGGTGACCGAAGAGGCGGTGGCCCAGGCTAAGGGCGAAAAGGGCAGCACGCGCAAGTTCGTGGTAGCCACCAACGAAGTGACGCATATCGCGCTTGAGTCCGTTCCGGACAGCGAGTTCGACGTGCCGGCCGGCTACGTCAATTCCGATACGAAGGTAGCCGTCGCGCCCCGGCCCGCCGCCCCCGCACCTGTAACAGCCCCGGCCGTCGTGGCGAAAAACGATCCGCCGGTGACCCCCAGGGTCGAGACGGCGCCGCCGGTTGTCGCGACGAACGACCCGCCGGCAGCCCCTGCGCCGGTTGTCGCGAAGAACGATCCTCCTGCCCCGGCGGCCAGACCCGTGGCTCCGGCGGCGGTCATTGCGAAGAACCCGCCGTCGACGCCGGTTACGCCGCCGAGCCAGCCCGCGGTGGCGGCGGCGCCGGTGAAGGATCCGGCGCCCGCCCAGGTGGCGGCGAGGCCGGAACCGACCCCGGTTACCCCGCAGGCGCCTCCGGCGAGTGACCTGGTGGCGGCTGCCGCGAAGGCGGCGCCGCAGCCGGACGTGAATCCGCCGGTGAAAGTGACTCCCGGAGCCCAGGCGGCCGCAACGCCGGCGCGGCCTGCCGCACCGGAGCCCGTTCCCGTCACGGCTCCTCCGACGAACGTGATCGTCCCCGGGGTCGCGGTGGCCCAGGGACCGGTGGCGCAGCCCCGTTCCACGACGGATCGCAAGCATCCCCGGGTCGAGCCGGTCCCGGTGGTGGTCGACGGTTCGTCACCCTCCCTCGTGATACCGGCGCTCGGCGTCATCAGAAGCGGCCCGGCCCCGCCAGTCCGGGCCT
>CAYQDT010000440.1:0-4430 GCA_964416225.1 uncultured bacterium | reverse complement strand
CGTCATTGAAGACGATGATCCGCCGGACCCGGTCCGACTGCCCCGGGTTGACCGCCTCGTTCGGCGAATTGCCGAGGTCACCGATTGGAGTGCCCACGTTCTGCGGCTGGTTCTGCTGCGAGAGCTCCTCCGCGTGGTCCCACATCGCCTGCGGCGCGAGGATCCCGCTGAAGCCGCTGTTCGGGTAGAGCGGGTTCACCGGTGTCTTCGGATTCGCGCCTGCCGGAGTGGTGGCGCGCCAGCGCGTCGCGTAGACGTCGTCCGCCGTGTAGAGCGGCACGTCCACCTGCACGGCGAGCGGATCCATCTGCGCGGTGAGGTTGATGAAGTTGGCGAGGTCGAAGAAGCCCCGGTTCGCCCGGTTCGGATCGCGGCCGGGGATCGGGACGGTGCCCTGCCGGAGGTCCAGCGAGGTGCCCGCCTTGGTGACGATGATCCGGCTCTGCGGAATGCTCGGGTAGAGCTGGTCGGGCGCGTCGTCCCAGCTCTTGACGTTCTGCTCGAACGAGCCCAGGGGCGCGCCCGGCAAATTCTGCAGCGCCCCATTGCCGCCGGAGCCGATCGCCGCGCCGACTCCCAGCTTCGTGAGCGGGGCCGTCTGCACCCGGATCGCGACCTGCCGTCCGATGAGCCCCATGTGGCTCCGGTCCGCCACGTACAGCTTCGCCAGGTCGGGAAGCTGGGTGGTGCTGACCGCCGTCGTCTTTCCGTGGTCCGCGAACAGCACCTGCTTGGCCGTCGCACCGGCTCCCGTGCCGACGTACGCCTCACCGACGGTGGGCACCACCGGCTGGCCCGCGCCGGAGTGCGCCCCGGCCGTGTAGGCGGCGACATACAGGTCGCCGTTTTTCCGGCCGGGCGCCAGGGCGTCCGCGTAGCTCTCGTTGGCGCCGATGGTGTCCGCAACGCCCGGGGCATTGTAGATGCCGTGCAGCGGGCCGGCGGGACCATCCGGCTTGTACCGCAGCATGAACGGGTTGTTGTAGCTGACGAGCGGCGCCCACTCGTTCGTGTTCACCTGCGGGTTGCCGGCCTCTGTGTGGAACAACCAGTTGCCCGGCCCCGCCGTGGTGGGGAAGCGGTTGGCGGACTGGTTCGGCTCCACTTCCCAGAAGTGGGTCTTCTTCGGGTCCAGCGGCTTGACCGTGGTGGGGTCGGTCCCCTGTGGAACCATCGTGCCCCAGTACCACTGCAGCCCCTGCTGCGCGATCTGGAGATCGTAGGTCAGCTCGTTCACGAACTGCACGGACGTCCGCTCGCGGAGCAGCGGCGTGCCCGGCGTGAGCGGGTTCGTGGCGGAGGGGATGCCGACGAACAGCGGAATCACCGCCGCGTAGTGGGCCGGCGCGCCCTGCACGTTGGTACCGGTCTCCGTGTAGAGCTGCGGCCGCTGCCCCCGATTCACTCCGGGGAGCTGCTGCACGGCGCCGTTGCTGCTCCGGATCTGCGCCTGAACATCGTTCTGGAAGACGCGATTGTCGATCGTCGTCCCCGCGAAGCGCGGGTCGACGTTCACATCCGGCTTCCCGTCCCCGAAGTCGACGACCGCGTACACGGTCTGGCCCCACTCCAGCAGGAGCGGCCGGTCCGGGGTTGCGTTGTTGATATCGACGAACTTGCTGGTATCGAGCTGCGGATTGCCGCCCGCGGCGCCCGTCACCGGATTGTCGAAGGCGAGGTGAATGCCGCCGTTCGGCATCAGGCCGGGCGATTTGACCACGGTCCCCGCATTCGGCGCGATGGAGGTCGGCGGCTGGAACATCGGCGGGTTCGCGCCGCTGGTGCCGCCGGCGCCGCCGCCCACGTTGGCGTAGGCCCGGATGTGACCATTGCGGTAGACGACGTACATCCAGCCGTCCACCAGCGTCACGGACGCGCCGACCCGGGTCAGCGCCGGCTCCTCGTCGAGGAACGGCTGGCCGCCGCCATTGCCGCCGTTTGCCGTCGACGGATCGTAAAACTCACCCGGGTCATAGGTATTCCGGAGGTCCGCGGGCGGCCCGGGCGGGCCGAAGTCCGGACCGTATCGCGGCGGGTTTCCGGTGGGCACCGGATCACCGAAGCCCTGCGTCTGCGCTACGGCGGGGTCCATTCTTGGATCGAAGCAGCCGTGCACCACCCGCAGCGGTTGGAGGTGGTCATTGAACGCCAGAATCCGGCCGCGGTAGAGCGCGGGGACCATCACGATGCCGCCGGCGCCGAGGCTGCCGGAAGCCATCATGGCGCCCGGCCGGTAGCCGAAGCCGGTCCAGAGGTCGCGGCGGACCTCGGCGGGCGCCTCGTCCTGGTTCTGCTTCGCCTTCCCGTTGTTCGGCTTCAGCCGGCGGAGCTCCAGCCGGTTGAACGCTTCCCCGAGGCTGGCCCGGCCGCGGACGATCTGGAACTTGGAGAGATCGTTCGGGTCGGTGAACTCCTGGCGGAAGCAGGACGGGTAGGTCAGCGTCTCCGTGATCGCCGTGTTGGACGGCGAGATGTTCGTCGGCGAGGTCGGCGGGAAGTACTTGATAGTGACCTGCGCGCCGAACGGCAGCGTGACCCACTGGTTGTTTGCCTCGTCGAACCAGGTCGGGTTCGTGAAGTAGACGGTGTCGCCCGGGCTCCGGTACGTCGGGTCGAAGAAGACGTTCGCGACCCCGTTGACCGCCGGAACCTGGTTGATCGGCACGCCGCCGAACTTCACGCTGCCGACGCTGAGGAATTGCACGGGGATCGTGTGCTGCACGCCCGTGATCGTCACCGTGGCCGGCGTGGTCGGGTCGAGCTGCGCGATCGGCTGGCTCGCCTCGATGAAGCCGTACGGCTTCAGGCTGCCCACGTACTCGTAAAAGGCGCGGTATTTCGCGGGATCGAAGTTGGAAGCCTGCTCCTGCAGGTACGGCACGTAGATGGCGTGCTCGCCGATGTCCAGGTTGGGCGTGGCCCCGTCGGGGTTCGCGTTGCCGCCCAGGCCCACCGCCAGCGGCGAGCGGCAGAAGTAGCCGTTGTAGACCGCGTTTTGCGTCACGTCGATCGGAGCGCCGCGGAACACCGTGCCCGCATCCGCGAGCTGGCGGGGCCAGACTCGCGGCTCGTCCGTGCCGGTCATGCCGCCCGGGAACAGCGTGGTCGTCGGGTCCCAGCCCGCGGGTGCGTAGGCGGAGTCATCCGTCGGCAGCTTCCAGCGAGCACCGGTGAGCCCGGTCGGCTTCCCATCCGTTCCGCCGCCGACGGTGAGCTGGCCGACCGCGGAGAGAGAGTAGACACTCCCCTTCTCGGAGGCGAAGACCACCTCGTCGTCGTAGCCCACGTCCGTGCTGCCGTTCACGGTGGCGCCGCCGGAGTTCTGGAGCGGCGTGTTGCCCTGGTACAGCAGCGGCGGGACGAGGAACCGCTCGGGGTTGCCCTGCGCGTCGAGGAGACCGCCGGCGGGCGCCGCCGCGACCCACCGCTCGGTGCCGGCGACCTGGGTCCAGTGACTCGCCGCCGCCACGTCCCGGTGCCCGGGTGCGTCCAGCGCGAAGAAGTTCCCATAGGTATCGGCGGCGAACAGCATCCACTCGCTCACGCCGTACTTCGCCTGGGCGTTGGCGACGGTGTTCGCGGTGGCGCCCTTACCGGAGAAAAGGTTGTTGAGCGCCACCCGCCCCACCGCGGGCGCCATGCCGTAGAGAAAGCCGGGGGAGAACGGCATACCCATGGCGGGCGTCACCTGCGGCGTGGCCCAGACCCACCGCTCCGCGCCGGCGACCGGATCATCGTCCGTGGTGGCCGGCGCCGTGTCATACGCCTTCGCGTTCAGCGCGATCACCTGGCCGTCCGCCGTCGTGACGAACAGGAGCGGCCGCGAGTCCGTCGAGTCGCCGATGTTGGCGAACGAGACTCCCGCCACGGGGACCGCCGTGTTCAGGAAGTTCGGGCCGGCCACGTCCTGCCGGGCGTGGACCTTGTAAGCCCACATGATGCAGCCCTGCTGCGGGGAGTCGGCGGCCAGTGCCGGATCGAAGAACCAGGGATTCGGCGCCTTGAGCGCCGGCGCCACCGCCGTGTTCGTGGTGTCCGGTAGCCACTCGCCCGCAGTGTCCGCGCCGTCCTTGCTGGGGATGGTGCTCCCCGGCCGGCGGAGGCTGATGCAGTAGACATAGGCGAAATCGCCGTTCACGCCGGTCGAATCATTGTTCTCCCCGGTGCCGACCACCAGGTAGACCACCGGCAGGACCTCGGTCACCGTCTTCCCATTCACCGTGTAAGTCGTCGGTACCCGCGCGAAGATCGGCGCCTGGGTCAGCACGCCCACACCCGGATTGCCGGCATTGTTGGCGGGTGGGTTGTAGCCGGCGCCGCCCTTGTGAGCCGGGTTGGGATCCAGGTCCCGCAGGCGGAGCCCCGGCTGCAGCCGGTCCGCGCTGCCGCCCTGGTTCAGGTAGGGGCGCGTCCAGAGCGGCCGGACGGTG
>CAYQDT010000439.1:0-4435 GCA_964416225.1 uncultured bacterium | reverse complement strand
CCACGCAGCTCCTCGCCACCGTCGGTGTGCCCTTCTCCGGGGATGAGGGCGGCGCCGTTCGCTTCCTTTTCGAGAAGGAGTGGCACTGATCCGCGGGCGCAGCCGTCGGCTTCCCCGGCCGCTCGGCCGTGACCCGGGCGTCCGTCCCGGGCCGCGCGAAGCGATCGCATTCCGGAGAGCGGCGGACCCGGTGTCCGCATTTGGGACGTCGCTCCGCCGGTTTTATTCGCGGCAGGTTTGATCTGGATTCCGCGCGGGTTGAACAGAGTGGGGACGCGGGAGCACGTAACCGCCGGACCGGGTCGAGAATGGAAGAGTTCTCCCCGACCGGCGGTTACGTGCGTCTGGTCGGCCGAGAGCCGCGGCGCCATCCGCGGCCGGCGCTGCGACCTTGCCGCGGGAGCCACCGCCCCGACGCCTCCCGCCGAACCCGCTGCCGCAAGAAAAAGGGATGACGGGCGGATCCCGTCACCCCAGCCTGTGTGCTATGCTCGGCAGCGCCCATCGAACGCCCGCTAACAGGTCCCCGTTCCGGAGGGGTCTCAAACCCGCGCCGTTTCCGGAGCGCCTCCGCCCCGCTTTTGGACGGGGTGGGGCGGTCAACTTTGTGTGAACTATTTAACGCGGTTTTCAGGGGGCTCTTGCTGAACTCGCCGTCCCGCCCGCTCGTCTACTCGACCGTAAGCCGCCGCGGCAGTGAACCGAACAGGGCGGTCCCATGCAAGCCGGCGCGATCCGGCATCGGGGATGAGGATAGGGAGCATCGAGCGGCGTATGCAACGTCGAGCGGACGATCCGGAGCGGCGGCGGCAGGGGAGTCCGTCGCCGGATGAAGCCGGGCCCGCGCCGGCGATCCCGGAAGCCGGCGGCACGGACCATGGCCCGAGCGCGGATGAGCTGTTCCGGGAATTCCTGCCCGTCGTGGAGGCGCTGATCCAGCTCCACGGCGCCAGCCTCGACCTCGGGCAAGACCTCCGGCAAGAGCTCCGAACAGAGATGGAAGCCCGGTTTCGCGCGCTGGTGGCGACCTTTGATCCGGCGAGCGAAGTACCCATCCGCGCGCACCTGCTTCGCATTCTTCCCACGGCGGTCGAGAGCTTCCTCTCCGCCCGTCGCCTGTGGGAGCGGGCGGAGCGGTGGGAGCCGCCGCCGCAGGCGAGCCGGGGAGCAGCACGGCTGCCCACCGGCGGGGATTTGCTGGCGGACTGGTGCGACGAGCGACGCACGTCCGATATACTGCTCGCCCTGCCGGTCGCCATCGCCGCGCTCCCGGAGCGCCAGCGGCGTGTGGTGCTCGGGCGGCTCTACGAGGGCCGCACGGATGAGGAACTGGCCGCGGAGCTCGGGATCCATCTGCGGACCGTGCGCGCGTTGCTCCGGCACGCCCTTCAGCAGCTCGACCGCAGCATGGACGAGTTCTGAGTAATGCCTCCGAAGCGTGGGCGGCGTCACGTACCGGGACGCGGGCCGGACCCACCTTTCGGCGGGCGCAGGGAGCCGGACCTCCGGAGCGCGCGGCAACCCGCCCCTCCGGTCTCCACGGCGTCCCTCGCGGCGGGAATCGTCCTGGCCTTGACTCTTCCCGGCGCTCCCGCTCCTCTCCCTCAGTCTCTCTTGCCTCCGCGGCTCCCTCACTCCGTGGTAAACTTCTCCCGCCCGCTTTTCCTTCTCGCTCGCTCGCTCGCTGTGCTCTCTGTGGCTCCGTGGTGAAGCATCAAGGGGCGTAGACCTTTCCAGATCCCGCTCACCCCCATGGCCCAGAGATCCATCATCCATCGCGTCCAGATCGAGCTGTCGGATACCGATCGCCAGGTCTACGAAGAGATCCAGCTCAGCGTGGCCCGGGCGGACAGTGAGACGCCGGAGCGGCTGATCGCCCGCCTCCTGGCGTACTGCCTCTGCTATGAGCCCGGCATCCAGTTCACCGGCGGAGTCGGCGCCGGAGATGAGCCGGACGTGTGGGTCAAAGAGCCGGGCGGGCGGGTGAAGCTCTGGCTGGAGGTGGGTCTTCCGGATCCGGCCCGCCTGGCCAGGGCGGCGCGCCACTGCGGGTGGGTCGTACTCCTGGCCTACGGCCGCCGCCTTCCTCGCTGGCAAAGCGAGCACCTGGCGGAGCTCCAATCCCTGCCTAACGTAACGGTCGCCGCCCTGGACCGCCATCTGCTGGACGAGCTGGTGGCGCTGCTGGACCGCAGCATCGTCTGGAGTCTCACGGTGAGCGGGGGCACGCTCTACCTCAGCTCCGGCAGCCGGCACCTGGAGTCGGCGCTGCTCCACCTCTCCGGCCCGCCGCTGCTGCCCGGGTAAACGGCCGCAACGGGGGCAACCGGAGGCCGCGCGCCCGTCTCTCCGGCGGAATGCCGGTGCCGCCCGTGCTGCGGGGAAGATCGCGGCTCGAGCGCCGGCGCCTCGGTGCGCCGCCGGCCCGCCGTGCGCTCAGACCAGCAGATCGCACATCACCTCGCCCCGCTCCACCAGCGGGAGCGGGCGCTGCTGCTGGTCGAGGATCAGGGTGCGCGGATCGATCCCGAGCTGGTGATAGATCGTGGCGAGGACGTCCTTCGGCGAGACGGGACGTTCCTCCGGGAAGCCGCCGGTGGCGTCCGTCTTCCCGATCACGGCGCCTTCGCGAATGCCCGCCCCGGCGAAAAGATTGCAGTAGGCGCCCGCCCAGTGGTCCCGGCCGCCGCCTCCCTGGGGGCCCTGCCCGTCTCGCCCATCGTTGAACTTCGGCGTGCGCCCATGCTCGCTCAGCACGCAGACGAGGGTCTCCTCCAGCAGGCCGCGCTCGGAAAGGTCCTTCATCAGGGCGCTGAACGCCATGTCGAAGCCGGGACAGAGCTCCGTCCGCATCCGATTCACCAGAAACACATGCGTATCCCAGGCGGAATTGCCCAGATTGTACTCGTCCCAGAAAACCGTCACCACCCGGGAGCCCGCCTCGATCAGCCTCCGCCCGGCGAGGGTCGCCTGGCCGAAGAGCGTCATCCCGTACGCCTCGCGCACCTTGGCCGGCTCCGCCTGCACGTCCAGCGCTTCCCGGAGCCGCGCGGACGTGAGCAGGTTCATTGCCAGCTGCTGGGAGCGACCCCACGCGTGCGCTTCCTCGCTCTGCTCCAGCGCGGCGCGGCCGCGGTCGAACTGCTGGAGCATCGTGTAGCGGCGGTTGAGCCGGTCCACGGACAGCTCCGGCCCCCGCTCTTGCTGTGAGAACTGGAACCGGGTGTCCGGAGAGATCCCGCCATACGGGTTTTCCCGTCCCTGCCCGTACGGATCCGCGCCCGTCGACTTCCCGGCCCAGCTCGTCACCACCGGAGCCCACTCGCTGCCCAGCCAGTGCGGCTGCGGCCCCGGCCGTCCGAACCGGTGCGGAAGGACGATGTTCCGCGGCACCAGGGATTCCGCTCTCCCGGCGCGCCGCTGCTCGGCGGCATCGAGGTAGTCCACCACGGAGCCGAAGTAGGGCCAGTGGCGCGGGTCCCGCACGTTCACCTCCCGCGCCAGGTCCGTCTGACCCATCCCGGTGAGCGCGTAGGAGACGCAGTGGATCGGGTAGTCGTGCGTCACCGAGCGGACCGTCGCCACGCGGTGCATCCACTTCGCGGACTTCGGCAGCAGCTCGCAGACGTCGAGGGAGGGATTGGAGGAGCGAATCGGCTTGAACGGCCCGCGGATATCCGACGGAGCGTTCGGCTTCATGTCCCACGTGTCGAGCTGGCCCGGTGACCCGTACAGGAACAGGATCAGGACATTCTTCGCCTTGCCGAAGCTGCGCGCGCCGCGCGCCGGAGCCTCGGCCGCCTGGACGGACTGCAGCTCCAGCAGCTGGCTCAGCGAGAGACCCGCGGCGCCCATCGCGCCGGCCTGGATCAGGTCGCGGCGAGAGAGGCCGTTGCAGAGTTTCCGATTATTGCCCAGGATCCGCAGCATGCACCGTTGTCCCCTCGGCTCTGAGTGGGAGCTCTCCTCAAAGTTGCGTTGGTTCTTTATTGCGCCCCACCGTCACCCGCGGCCCCGCAGGGCCCTCCCCCCGAAAAGCGCGCCTCACCCCGGCCCGGACCCGGATCCGGCCGCACCGGCGAGAGCCAGCCAGTAGACCCGCACGCCTGCTGACCGGGGACCCACACAACCGAGCCCACAAAAAACTACCAAGCCGTTCGGCACCCCGCCCAGACCCGCCTCCCCAGCCGCCAGGCGAGCCCATTACCCCAGCCGCCACGCGGCAAACCCGGTGATGCCCCAGCCGATCCCCACCCACAAATCCGGCACCGTGCAGCCGACCGTACCTCGCAGGCCCGGAGGGCCTTCCCCCCGAATAGGCCGGTGCCTCGGCTCCGGCCGGAGCCCGGTGACGCTCCCCGGCCGGAGAGCCACCCTCAAAAGCAAGCAGCCACCAGCCAGCCAAGCGCTGATACAGCACCCGGCCGGACGCAAG
>CAYQDT010000438.1:0-4438 GCA_964416225.1 uncultured bacterium | reverse complement strand
CGACCCCGAGGACCTCGTCGCTCACCGCGAGCTTCAGGGAGACCTCGGGGGAGCGGAGCAGGAGCGCGAGCGCCCAGGTGTCGTCGATGTCATCGCCGATGTCCGTGTCCAGGATGATCGGGACTTTCCGGGAGCGCGGCGCGGCGTGGACCGCGGCGGGAGGGGCGCCGGCGGTCACGGCGGCGGCCAGGGCGGCGAGCAGGGGCAGGAGGCAGCGGAGGGGTCTCGTCATGGGTGCAATCCGGGGGTCGGAGGCGGCCGTCACCGCTCCGGCTCGCCCTCGCGGCGGCGCATGATCACGGCCGGTAGAAACGGAATGAAGAAAAGGATGATGAACGTGGTGCCGGCGTTCAGGCAGACGAGCGTCTCGAACGAAAAATGATACTGGTCCAGCAGCTTCGTCCCGAGCACGTCACTGAGGCCGAGTCCGAAGTTCCGCACGCTCATCATCAGCGAGAAGCCGAGCGCCTCGCAGCCCACCGGCGTGGAGCGCACCGCCAGGTCCATCAGCGCGAGCTCGGAAAGCACGCCGACGAAGCCGCCCAGCGAGTGGATCACCGGCGCGGAACCCCGGGTGTACACCAGGTAGAGCAGCGTCGCGGCCGCATTCAGCGCGATGCCGCCGACCAGCAGCACCCGGAGGTTGAGCCGGCGGCAGAACAGCGCGTAGGCGGACGCGGCAATGACGCCGAAGACGCCCTCCAGCGAGCCCAGGATGCCGATCAGCGGCTTGGGGAACTTCAGCAGGTCCTCCTGGCGATAGGTCAGTGCCGTTCCGAGGCCGGGTACCGTGTAAACCAGCAGGAGCATGATCACTGCCAGCCAGAGCGTGTGCGATTCGAAGATCTGCGCGAGCTGTCCCTGCGCCCGGAGGACGACCGGGTTGCGGGTGGGAACGACCATCAGCAGGAAGACCAGCAGGAACATCGCGACCAGCGCGAAGAGGGAGATGCCGATGTTCCGCGTCGCCTTCGACCCGCACAGCAGCAGCCCCAGCACGGTGGCCGCCGCGATGCCCAGGTAGACGCCGGGCGGGATGCGCACGCTCGGTCGCACCAGGCGCTCCGCCTCGGCCGGAGCGATCCTCGGCGCCGGCTTTTCCCGCAGCACGAAGAAGGTCAGGACGGCCAGCGACAGCACCGTCGCGGCGGCCAGCGTGGTGGTGGCGGTCCAGCCGAAGGCCTTGGAAGCCAGCCACGCGCCGAGCGCGGGCGCGCCGATGCCGGCGACGCTCTGCACGACCTGGCGCAGCGAGGAGATCCGCCCCGGCGAGGCGAAGGCCTGCCCGGCCTCCACCATTAGCCCGCCCATGACCGTGCTCGCGAACACCGTCGCGATGTTCATCCCGATGGAGATGAGCAGCAGCGGGAAGTAGGCGCTCGGGAAGAGGCCCATCACCAGCCAGAGGAGGCCCGCCGCGCCCGCGCCCAGGATCATGTAGGAGCGCCGGCGCGTGCCGAGCAGCGGGAAGGCATCCGTGAGGATCCCGGCCAGCGGCTTCAGGTTCCAGGCGAAGGTGGCCCAGAAGAAGAAGACGGCCACGTCTTCCCGCTTCAGGTGAAGGTGGTCCTTGAGCAGGAAGGTGGTGGGGTAGTTGCCGAGGACGCGCTGCTGGGCGAAGGTGGTCGCAAAGGCGCCGGCGCCCACGAGGATCGCGTACTGCGTGAGGGTGAGGCCGCTGCGCCGCGCGGGCGGCTCGAGCTGTGCCGCGGGATCCGCCAGGGTGTCCGCGGTGACGCCGGCCCGCGGTTCCGGTGGGCGGGGATGCGCCGCCTCCGTGCCGTCCGTGGCCAGCAGGGGGTTCTTATCGGGCTCCAACAGGGCCTCCTCGTTCGCTCCGGGGCGGCGCCGGAACATCGCCGGGCTTCCACGCTCGATTGCACAGATGGGCACCGTTTTCCTGCACGGCGCCGGTCGTGAAACCTCACCGGGAAACCACGCCGGGTGATCGCGATGGAGGCTCCATCCGCGCGGCCGCCACGGAGTCGCCGCGCCGCGGACGGGGACGGCGGCCAGAGAGCTCGGCGTCGCATCCGAGGGACCGGGGGAGTGGAGGACGAGGGTGGAGGACGCGGGTGTGGCCGGAGCGGGCGGCGCGCGGAGATGACTGAAAAGCCTGCTGCCGGCAGGCGCCGCGCCGGTTTCGGATCATGCCTCCACGCGGAAATCGAACCCCCTTGCCTCCGGCTCCACGAACCGGGCCAGCCGCTCACCATCCTCCGCCAGCTCGTCTCGGGCGCCGGCCGGGAGCGGCGAAAAGGGCGTGAGCCCGAGCGTGGCCGTTTTGCGGACGAGGGAGACCTTCCAGGTGCCCGCGACGAAGCCGTCCACCAGGAAGGTGGGAAGGACCATGCCGTTTTTCGTGATGACCGTCGGGCGGTGCTCATCCGCGATGACCCGCGTCCGGTCCGCGTGGGAGAGGATCAGGTTATCGAAATCGGCGACGAAGCGGGCGGGGACGGGTGTCTCCTCGGGCGGCCGGGGAGCCTCCGGCAGGTCGAAGAGCTCCCGGTTCCGCTCGTCACGGAAGACCTGGAGGCGCGGCCGGAGCTCCTCGAGAACCGGACGCAGGCCGGGCAGCGCGGACCACGCCTGCACGTCCGCGGCGGTGGCCGGGCCGAAAGCCGCCAGATACCGCAGGACGAGCTCCCGCGCGCCGCCCTGGCCCGGCACCGGCTCCGCCAGGGGCTCCGCCAGCCACTCCTCGGCCAGCGCGAAGCAGGCGTCGGCGCGGTAGGACCAGTGATGGTCACTCGACACGATCACGAGCGGAAGCTGAGTCCGGACGGCGTAACCCATTGCCCGCTCGTCAGCCCCCGGGAACGCGGCAGTCAGCGCGGGCCGCAGCTCGTTGAAGGTCTGCGGGCGCTCCGCGAAGAGCCGCCGTGCCTCGGCCGTCACCGCGTCCATGTCGAAGCTCTTCAGCCGGTCCCGGAGGATGGCGGTCATGCCGGCGGTGAGCGCGGGCTGGAGCGCGGGGCGAAACAGCCGGAAATCTCGCCGCGACATCAGGTGGAGCGTGCACCGCATGAGGGTGGCGCGGACCACCTCTCGCCGCTCCACCAGGGTGCGGAGGTGCTCCCGCTGGAACCCCTCGATGCGCGACCACAGCCCCACGAACGGCGGCCGCGCTTGCTGCGCCTGCAGCCCCACCAGGTGCTCGATGACGGCCAGCGGCGAGCGCTCCGCGCGCGTGAGGAGCAGCTGCCGGGCCAGCAGGGCGCGGTTGAGGGCCTTTCGGGAGAGGCGGTCGGAGTTCATCGAGTCAGCGAGGGACGGGAGAGGCGGCGCGAGGCTCAGACGCTCCACTGCCGGTCGATCCAGTCCAGAACGGGCGCCAGGTCGCAGGCATTGGCCTTGTCCAGCAGCATCGGGACGTGGTCAATCGAGTCTAACCCGATGGACGCCTGGAGGTCCGGATTGATGCGGTGGTAGCAGTCCCCCAGGAGCTGGCGGCACTGGTAGTCCGCCAGACCGCTGCCGCTCTCGAACAGGAGGTCGATCAGGTTCAATCCCCACTCCTCGAGCCCCCAGTCGCCATTCCTCGAGGTGAGGTTCATGGTCCGCATCCCCGTGCCGAGCGAGAGGAGCACCACATCCCGGATGCTCTGCTTTCCGCCGGTCTTCTCGTTGATCGCCTGCGCGAGGGCGCAGACGCTCGGGTTGCTGGCCACCACGCCGCCGTCCACGAAGCCCTGAAAGATGGGGAAGAAGGTGGGCGCCGCCGAGGAGCGCATGATCACGTCGATCGCCTTCTGCGCCCCATCCGAGTCCGCGCCCGCGTAGTTGTGGAAGAACTTCGCCTTCCAGGTCTGCGGCTGGTCCGGCGGCACCGGGTCGACCGGGTTCCGGCAGTCGAGCTGGAAGGAGGCGACCAGCACGTGTTTCGGCAGGAGGTCATTCAGTGTGACGTCCCCGATGGACGGCTGAATGCCCTCCAGGCGGTTCCGCGTCTGGTAGCGGGCCCGGGTGAAGCCCCAGAGCGACCCGAGATCGTGGAGCACGTCCCGGTGGAAGATGTGGGGGCCCTGGTCCTGGTAGAGCCGGACCAGCTCCGCGGGGGTGAGGCCCTTCGCCAGCCCAATGGCGATGATGGAGCCCGTGGAGGTGCCGGCGTAGAGGTCCGTCTTCCCGAGGAATTCCGGCCGCGCCTCCACGAGGCGCTGAAGGATCCGGGCGGTGAGGATACCTCGAATTCCACCGCCGTCGCACGAGAGAATCCGATACCTGGACATGGGAGCGCTCCTGCCTTTCTGATGCGGATTTCACCGGCCGGGCTTCACTGCTGCAGCCAGACGGAGACGCTTCCGGCCGGGCAGCGGAAGTTGCCCCAGCCGTCCGCGTTGGTGATGACCGGGTCGCCGAAGTGCTCGGTGGCGTCCCGGAAGGCAGCGTTCGGGCGATAGGTGTTCATCCACTTATTGCCCTCGGACCCGTT
>CAYQDT010000437.1:4161-4445 GCA_964416225.1 uncultured bacterium | reverse complement strand
GGACCACGACCCGGTCACCGACCCGCAGGTTTTTCACCTCCGGGCCCAGTTCCACCACCTCCCCCATGAACTCGTGGCCCAGGATGTCGCCTTTCTGCATGGTCGGCATGAAACCGTCATACAGGTGCAGGTCCGATCCGCAGATGGCGGTGGACGTAATGCGCACCACCGCATCCCGCGAGTTGATGATCCGCGGGTCCGGGACATTCTGCACTTCAACCTTCGTCTTGCCCATCCAACAGTTCGCTCGCATCGTGGTAACCTCTTCGATCGGCGCACGTCCG
>CAYQDT010000437.1:0-4151 GCA_964416225.1 uncultured bacterium | reverse complement strand
CGGCTGCCGCGCGCTGCGATTCGATCATGAAAACGGTGTTTTTCGCGGGAGAGCGGCCGCTCGCTCCGGCATCCGCGGCCGGTGCTCGGTCTCTCTTCAGGCGGCCCGCCGTATCTCGGGGCGGCGGGGCTCCTGCGGGGCTGCGGGCTGCGCCGGATGCTGTGGGAACTGTTTTCCGGCGAGGCTGCCGTCCGACTGCACCACTTCGCCGGTCTCCAGGACCTGCTTGAGGCTCCGGAGGCTGTCGGCGATCATCTGGCCCGGCTCCTGGCCGATCAGCCGGGCCAGATTGGCGCCGAGCATTCCCGTCGGGGGCTCGTATTCCAACTGCACCCGGACTTCCGTCCCGCGCCCGCCCGGCGCGGGCTGAAACCACACGGTCCCGCCGTTCCAAACATCGGCCCCCGGCAGGGAGCGCCAGGCGATCATTTCATTCGGCCGATCGTCGACGATCTCCGCGTCCCATTCCACCACGACGCCGCCCGGGCCGCAGGCTCGCCAGTGGGAGCGTCCGCCCTCTTGCTCCTGCACGGACGCGAGGTGCTCAATGAAGCGCGGGAGGTTTTCGAGGCGCCTCCAGAACCGGTAGACCTCCTCGGGCGACCGGCTGATCGTGGTCACTTTCGTCCGCTGCACAATGCCCGCGCGTCCGTTCTGGAGTGACGTGCTCGCACTGCGGGTGAGGCGCTCGCTGCAGTACAGGTCCACTCCGGTAATCCCCACCACGGCCGCCGTCGCGGCCAGCACGCGATCGCGGTTTGCGGACGGCGAGTTGAGTGCGCTGCCGAGCAGCGCCAGGTCCATCACGTCACCCGCAACGCGAGATTTCACCCAGCCCGCCGGCCGCGGCTGGGCCAGGATCCCGGCGCCGCTGGCGATCTCACGCAGGCCGATACCGCGAATGAGGCGGCGGTTGCCGTCATTGTCCGGGACGCCGATCAACTGCGCGAGCGTCCCCGGCGCGGCCAAGCCCACCAGGCCCATGCCCAGGCTTAGCCAACCGAGCGCGTTTGCCAGGCGCTCATCCGCGCCGTCACTCTCACTCTTCCGGTACGCGTTACCACGCTGCTGGAACGTATCGCGCCCATACTGGCGGGACAGGGCGCCACCTGTCCGCATCGCTTCTTCGGTCGTCATATGCGTTACTCCCTCAAGCTCGGAGGCTGGTATGCCGCCGGAGGTGCGGCTCGATGGTCGTGTGCTTGCATCGGCCCGCCCTCCGGGCTGCGGGCGAGCCCGCCGGTGCACGGCCGGCCGATAAACGGCCGTCGACAGGGCGAGGCTACCCGCCATGCATGGGCGGTAAACCGGGCCTCATTTTGCTCGCCGCTTGACCGCGTAGCCGTAGGGCGTGGGCCAACTGGGCTCCTGTTCCAGCTCGCACTGCGCCTTGATGGCCCAGTACGGCTCGCGCAGCAGTTCCCGCGCCAGCAGCACCACGTCCGCGCAGCCGCCGGTGATCACCTCATTCGCCTGTGCCGGGTCCGTGATCAGGCCCACCGCGCCGGTCAGGATCCCCGCCTCCTCGCGGATCCGCTCCGCGAAGGGAACTTGATAGCCGCGCGCCACGGGGATCCGAGCCTTGGCCACCAGGGCACCGGATGACACGTCGATCAGGTCGACGCCGAGGTCCTTGAGACGGCGGGAGAGGATGATTGACTGTTCAATGTCCCAGCCGCCCTCCACCCAGTCCGTGGCGGAGATCCGCACGAACAGCGGAAACTCCTCCGGCATCAGCGCCCGCAGTCGCTCGGCGACACGCAGCACCAGGCGCATCCGGTTTTCCAGGCTGCCTCCATAGCCGTCCTCCCGTTGGTTGCTCAGGGGCGAGAGGAACTCATGCAGCAGGTAGCCGTGCGCGGCGTGGATTTCGAGGACACGGAAGCCGGCGGCGAGGGCGCGGCGCGCGCCGGCCTCGAGCGCCTCGACGAGGTCGTCGATCCCGGCGCTGTCGAGGGCGCGCGGCTCCGGATACCCCTCAGCAAAGGAAACCGGACTGGGACCCACGACGGGCCATCCACCTTCCTCTCGGCCAAGGCTGGCGCCGCCGTTCCAGGGCCGGTCGGTCGCCGCCTTCCGACCGGCATGGGCCAGCTGGATGCCGGCAACGGCGCCCTGGCTCTCGACGAACCGGGCGATCCGAGCGAGGGGCTCAACCTGTTCATCGCTCCAGATGCCCAGGTCACCTGGAGAAATCCGGCCATCTCGCGTGACCGCCGTCGCCTCGACAATTACCAGCGCCACCCCGCCGACGGCCCGGCTGCCGAGGTGGACCAGGTGCCAGTCGTTGGCGAGCCCCTCTTCGGCTGAGTACTGGCACATGGGAGACATCACGATCCGGTTTCTAAGGGTCACTCCGCGGATGGTCAACGGAGAGAGCAGATCAATCTCCGGAACTTCCTGATCATGGGTCGCATCCGCCAGAGATCCGTGCTCGGGCGCGGGCTCGCCGCTCGAGCGCACGGTCAACATCGCCATTTTCTCGCCTCCAGAAGAACGCGCTCGGACGCGTTGCTCGCCCAGGGGTGCCGAACCTGGCGCGACACCGCAGGAGTCAGTTGGGAATGAGTTCCCCTCGCGGCCACAGGCGAAACCGGGGTCTGCCTCCTGCGGGGTGCGAGCGCGGCCGGCTCCGGTTTCGGGGAAGGCCTGGTCGAAAGACCGACGGGCCTGCACGGTGCGGGCTTACCGCCGAGGAGCGAGCGGCAGGGACGGGCGACCGGGACGGCCGGCGAGTGGCGGCCCCGAGGGGGAACGCCGGAACGGGAGCGAAGGGTGCGGATGCCCGGCGCAGCCTTCCGGGAACCGTGGAGCGCCCCGGGCGTCCGCGGCCGCCCGCCACGCGCACGGGTCAGCGGAGACGGCCCGGCACACGCCTCACGGCTTCTTTTTGCCGGCATTCCAGGCGGCGAAGAACTCCGCAACCACCTTTCCGGCCGGAGTGAGCTGGAGCTCCGTGGTGCTTCCGTCCGCGACGAGCGGAAGTGAGTCCTGCCCCGCAACCGTGAATGCCCAGGGGCCCGCGGCCAGGAGGCCCGGAGAAAGCTGCTGGAGCGCCGTCTGCAGTCGCGCCAGGTACTCCGGCCCACCACCGTACTCACCGATCATAACGGGGAGTCCGGCCTCGACGGCCGAGCCGAAGCGGGAGGCGATTTCGTCCGGCTCGACATACGCGTGCCCGTCATACAGATCTACCGCCACGTCCGTGATCGGATCCCGGGCCGCGGCTCGTCCGTCCTTGCTGTATCCTTCAAACGGCACGATGACCAGCGCGTCCGGGTCGATGGCGCGGATCGCCTTCACATACCGGACGGCCACCGGTTTCCACGCGCTCCACGTGCTGAAGGAATGCGGCTCGTTGCAGACCTCGAGCCAGGCGCTTTTGCCCTGATACTCCCGCGCCAGGAGTTCCACGACCCGCTGTCCCCTGGCGGCCTGCTCTTCCGGAGTATCCCCCTTCGGGAGGTCCTGCGGGCAGACGACCGGGTGCAGCCCGGCGCTCCAGATGTTCTGAACCACCTGGTCCACCACGTGCCGGTAAAGCGCCTCGTCGAGGTACCGGTCCGGGTCGAAAGTGAAGCGGACCCAGCGGCACCCGAGACCCCGTAACCGGGCGAAATACCCGGGTGAGTTCAGCAGGGGCTGGATCGTCCAGGTGATCGCGTTGCCGTAGTCGCCGCCGCGGATGAAGGCGGCCGCGTGCCGCGCGGCCGGTGCGTCCGGATAGAAGTCGTGCGGCTGCCCCTGGAGCGTTTCGAAGCGGCCCTTGCGCACCCGGAGGCGCGCGGGAATTCGCTCGGCCGGTGCCCGCTGGACCCAGGCGTCGCCGCCAGCCTCGAAGTCGAGCCCCGGGTACAGCCACTGGAGAGGCGCGCCGAAGCTGGGCTTGAAGAGCCCGAACTGCACGTTCCAGAGACCCGGCTTCACCGCCTCCAGCTTGAACTCCACCGGAGCGGTGCGATAACTATCAAACGGGTCATTGGCGGATTGTGCCCGGTCCAGCGGCACCCAGACCTGTGAAAACCCGCCGCTGCCCTTCGCCATGGCCCAGAGACCGTTTTCGTTGTTCCGGAAGTCGGCCGGAACCTTCACCACCGCGGAGACCATTACGGTGTGCGAGCCAGCTCCCTGAGTGGTGTCGGACACCCGGC
>CAYQDT010000436.1:0-4450 GCA_964416225.1 uncultured bacterium | reverse complement strand
CGCTCGTCCTGCTCTTCATCACGCTGAGCGGCTCCTGGCGGGGGATCACGGACCGCGTTCATTCCATCAGCACGATCAGCGCCACCCGCGGGGACGACAGCCTCCACGTGCGCGTGGAGCTGTGGCGCGTGGCGCTGCGAGTCATCGCGGCGCGTCCCGTCACCGGCTGGGGCCCCGGCGTGTACGCGTGGGCGCAGGTCCCCTACAACCCGGCATCCCGGCCGGCGTCCGAGATCAGCCTCACCGGACCCTCGCTGTCGGAATCACCGCACAACTCCTACCTCCAACTTGCGGCGGAGCAGGGGCTGGTGGGCCTGGCGCTGTACCTCGCGCTGATCGGCGCGGCACTGGCGTACGGGGTGCGGATGCTGCGCCGGCTGCAGAGCCCCTTCCGACAGTATGCCGTGATCGGCTGTCTGGCCGCGGTGTGCGGTCACCTGGTCGACGGTATCGGCAATCCGGCCTGGTTCTTCCCGGAGGTCTCCATGTTCTTCTGGCTGATCCTGGGCCTCGGCATGGGGGCGGCGGGCCTGGGCGGCCTCCCCGACGACCTGGATGCCGAGCCATCCCACCGCTCCACGCGCCGCTCCCGGAGCCGCCGCTCCCGGGAGCTGGCCGTCAGCCCGGCGCCGTAGGCCGCGCCGGAGAAGGCTCTCTGCAGATTTTTCAGCTCTCCGGCAAAATGGAACACGAAGAGAAGCCGGAAAGAAGCCGGAAAAATGCCGGAAAGAAGCCGGAGGCGGGAAGAAGATCGGGGAAGCGCCGTGCGGTCCGCTCCGTGAGCGGGCATCCTGCCGAGCCCCACGCAGGGCGGCCGCCGGTCCGGAGCCGTCCGAGACGGCGCTCGGCGGGAATAACGCCCCAAATCGGGGCGGGATGCGTCAGAAACCTTGATTAGTTTGCCGACAAATGGTAAATAACTACTGCGTGTCTTCCCGGCGGACGGGCAAGCATCCCCTGCCTGATCGGACCGGGTCCATGTCGGGCGAGCGGTGCTCCGCTCGACCAGGCAGCGCAAAGTTACAGGCCATTGCTACGGTTCCCCAAGCGCCATCTTTATCGCCGGAGTAAGCGATAGGAGAAGAGAAGCGAATGCTGCACGAAACTGAGAGGACCAGAGCGAGCCGGGGTCGGCGGCTGTTCGCCCCCGTACTGCGCACGGCCGCCATCGGCGGAGTTGCGGCGCTGTTAGGAATCCAGCTCTTCAGCGCGCCGGTAAGCGTGGCTTCCGCCGGTCATAAGGCGGGCTTCGGGCACCGGCCGCCGCGCGCGGGCGGGCCCCTGCCGGCGTACTGCCTGCCCGGCAGCAATCTGAACGTTTTCGTCACCAACGCGCCCGGCAACCCCGGCACGCTGCCCTCCACGGCGCCGTACGCGCAGTTTACGTCGGCGATCCTGCTCGGGACGCAGGGCGGCAGCCAGACGTTCCAGGTGTACCCGCCGCAGGTGACGTACACCGTGAGCTATATCAATCCCAATACGGGCGTGCTGACCACCACCAGCCTGGGCAGCGGGTACACGTTCACGCCGCCGTTCCGGGACGGGATCACCCTCTACACGGTCACCGGCACCTACACCTGCAGCGACAGCACCACCCGGTCCGGCACCGCTTCCTTCTTCGCCGCCAGGTAAGCCCGGCAGCGGGATGAGGCCTGCTTGCAGCCGGTGGCCGATGCTTCGACACGAGGCATTGTCCACCGGCTGTTTCGTGCCGGCCGGAATTGAACCGGGAGCAGGCGGTACGGGACTATCTCCCGGTAGGCTCGGCTCCGGATTGAAGAACGACGCCTGAGCTGCCGATCCTGGATACGAGGAGCAATCCGGGGCGCGCGAGCCGCCGGGCTCCTCCGGCCTCCTCGACGGCACCTCGAATCGAACGCATGACGAA
This sequence comes from uncultured bacterium, assembly GCA_964416225.1. Lineage (GTDB taxonomy): Bacteria > Armatimonadota > SYMT01 > SYMT01 > SYMT01 > CAYQDT01. The sequence continues at coordinate 2,562 of CAYQDT010000436.1, read as the reverse complement.
TCTCAACTCCCTGCTGGCCCCGGAGCAGGATGCGCGCGTGGCCGCCCGCATCCGCTTCGTGCTCTCCGCCGATCTCTACCGCCGCAGCCTCCTCAGCGTGTCCGACGCCGCCCTTCTCGCCGGCTGCGCGCTCGAGGAGTTTGAGCAGCGGATGGCCGATCACTTCTGCGCGCTGATCGGAGCGCCGGACGCGCCCGCCGGCGCGGAGCTCACGTCGCCGCTGCTCTCCGTGGTGATTCCCGTCTACAACGAGCGCGCGACCTTCCTGCAGCTCCTCCAGACGGTCCGCGCGGTGCCGATCCACAAGGAAGTGATCCTGGTGGACGACTGCTCCACGGACGGGACGCGGGAGCTGCTCCAGGAAGAGGTGGACGGCAAATACCCGGAAGTGCGGGTCTTCTACCAGACCCACAACCAGGGGAAGGGCGCGGCGCTCCGGCGCGGCTTCTCCGAGGCGCGCGGCTCCATCGTGCTGGTCCAGGACGCGGACCTGGAGTACGATCCTCGGGATTATCCGCAGCTCCTCGCGCCGATCCTCACGGGGAAAGCGGATGTGGTGTACGGCTCCCGCTTTCAGGGCGGCGCCCACCGCGTGCTCTACTTCTGGCACTCCGTGGGCAACTGGGTCCTGACAACGCTTTCCAACATGTGCACGAACGTGAACCTCACGGACATGGAGACCTGCTACAAGGTCTTCCGCCGTGAGGTCATCCAGAACGTTCCGCTCCGCCAGAACCGCTTCGGCTTCGAGCCGGAGGTGACGGCCAAGATCGCCCGCCGCGGCTGGCGCATCTTCGAGGTGCCGATCAGCTACAGCGGCCGGAGCTACGCGGAAGGGAAGAAGATCGGCTGGAAGGACGGCGTCCAGGCGATCTGGTGCATCCTGCGGTACGCGCACCGGGACTAGCGACCGCCGCCGGGCGCGTCACCCCCAGCGGCGCAGCTCCACCGCGACTTCCCGCTCCGTCATCTCCGCGCGCGCGGTATAGCCGCCGGGACGGCCGTGCCGCGCGTGCAGATCCCGGGCCGCGCCGGTGAGAGGCCCCAGCTCCGCGGCGCTCACGGCGGAGCCGTCCAGGTGGAGCGGGTTGGCCAGCAGCACGCGCCGGGGCGCCGCCAGCGCGGCGAGCAGCGGCAGGTCGCCCACCTTGAGGAGACCGGGGTGGAAGAGGAGCATCCGCACGCCGTGGGGCGGCTGCTCGCTTACCAGGGTGGCCGGCGCGCCGATCGCCGCCGCTCCCCCCAGGGTTGGCTCCAGCGCGGCCGCCAGCAGCGCCGCGACGCCCGCCTCGCCCCAGCCGACGACCACCAGCGGCGTGCGAGGAGCCATCCGGCTGCGCTCCCGCGCGTAGTGCCGGATATCGTGGACCCACTGGCTCAGGAGCGGGCGCCCGATCCACAGGCCCCACTCCACGAGGTTGTGGTCCGGAATCGTGCCGCGGAGGCCCTGCTCCGGGAGCGTCAGCGCCCCGCAGCCGCGGAGATCGACCGCCTCGACGCGGTGTCCCGCGCCGAGTGCCGCCGCGAGGTCACTCTTCAGCGCCGCCTCCTTTCCGTCCGGATGGAGGAGCAGGAAGCGCGTCTCCGCGGAGGGGCGCGCGTCCGGGAGCGTGAACTCGGGCAGGCCCGCGGCTACCGCCGGCAGTGCCAGGCGCTGCTCCAGCTCCGCGCGCCGGGCCCGGAACGCCTCCCTGCCCCCGGCCGCCGCGCCCTGCTCCGCGGCCCGCGCCAGTTCGTGCCCGCGCGTCGCGGCCCAGCGGACGGTGGTCATCACCTTCGCCGAGCGATATCCCGGTCCGAAGCAGGCCAGGTCGGCGGGATCGTCCAGCGTGAAGGCGGGCTCCGGGACCGGAGAGCCGTCTCCCTCGTGCTGGAGCCACCGCCGCATCCAGCCGTACATCGCCTCCCGCATCTCCCGGTTGTAGTCGTGGCCCGATTCGATCAACACGTGCCGGAGATGCTCCGCCGCGCTCTGCGCCTCGAAGTAGGGGCGCGCCCGCTCCAGCGCCTCCCGGGCCGCCGCGGGGCCGAAGTGGTACGTGTCGCGGGTTGCCGTGATGACCAGCAGCGGGCGCGGCGCCAGGCTCCCGAGGAGATCGCCCTCCTCCGCGAAGGTGAGCGCGCCGGGCAGCACCTCGTCCACGCAGCAGGCCGCGTCCAGGTAGCTCTGGAAGGTGCCGACACTGCAGACGGGCACCGCGCAGCGGATGCGGGGATCGTAGGCGGAGAAGTGGGTCGTCTGGTTTCCGCCGCCGCTGGCGCCGGTGCAGCCGATGCGGGTGGGGTCCACGTCCGGACGCGACTGGAGGTAGTCCACGGCCCGCAGGTTGTCGTTGAGCTGGAGGCCGTAGAGGGGCGTATCGACCGGCCAGAGGCTCGCGCCGAGAAGGCCGCCGTGGTATTCGTTCTCGCCCGGATGGGTCCCGCGCTCGCCGGCGCCCCACGCGTCCAGGACCAGCGCCACGAAGCCGAGCTTCACCAGCCCCAGGCAGCGGGACTGGACCACCGGGTCCCGCCGCGCCCCGGTCCAGTGGCCGTGCACGTTCAGCACCGCCGGAAACG